>NZ_JAGKSG010000060.1:0-21877 GCF_018119385.1 Massilia sp. AB1
CTGCTGCGCTGAAGACTCCCAAAAAGAAAATGCCATCCAGTCTGCACTGAACGGCATTCCCGCTTGCGCGGCTTGTCATGCTGCGCCCGGGGACAGGCCCCGGGCCCCGGTTTTACAGCGCGGACTCGTAGGCGCCGACGTCGATCGCGTTCAGCACCGGACGGGCCGCGGCGGTAGCGCGGTGCTTATAAACGATGGTCGGCTTGAGCGACACGCCGGCCGGGGAAACGCCCGGTACCGAACCGGCATTCACCACCATCGCATTCGCGGTCGGACGCAGGTCCCAGGCGGCGCGGTTGACGAAGCCCGGCGCCAGCGAACGGTAGTTGTTCTTCTCGATCGGACCGACCTGGTTGGTCAGGGTCCCCACGCCGCCGAAGATATTGTTCTGCAACAGGATCTTCTTGGTGACGGTGCTGCCGACAGCCACGAAGTTGCCGCGGGCGCTGTCGTCGTTCAGGAAGGTGTTGTTGACGATATACAGATCGTGGCCAGGGTTCTTGGCGCCTTCCATGCCGTAAGCGACCAGGTTCGAGTTGCTGTGTGCGGCCGGCTGCTGGATCACGTTGCCGATGATGTAGGAGGTGCCCGCGTTCGGCAGGTCGATCTCGTAGCTCGGCTTGCCGCTCGCGGTACCGTCGAACTGGCCCGCCGGCGTGCTCGAGAAGCGGTTGTAGGTGATCGTGTTGACCGTGGCGCGCGACTTCAGGTTGTGGCCGACGACGGCATCGTGCGAGAAGTTGTAGCGGAAGGTCAGGCTGGCAGAGGCGCCGATATACAGGTTGTGGGTCTGGCCGGTGCCGTTGCCGTTATGGCCGAATTCGCTGTACTCGATCACGATCCGGCTGGCCGGACGGGCGTTCGAAAGGATGCCGTTCTCGTTGTCGTGGAGGAAAGCGCGGCGCAGGGTGAAATTGTCGCCTTCGAGACGCAGGGCGGCGCCGTTGGCGTCCGGCACCTTGGCGCCGGACATCTCCACGTTGTCGATCGTGATGTTATGTCCCTGGACAACCCAGATGCCTTTGCCGAGAGCGTTCTTGCCGGCAGCGGCGATCACCGGACGGCCGTTCACGCCGCGGATGGTGAGGTTGCTCTTGGTGATGGCGCAAACGTCGCCGCTATAGGTCGTGTTTCCGGTGATTTCGATGATGTCGCCGGCAGCGGCTGCGGCGAAAGCGCGGCAGGGCGTCGCATAGGTCTTGCCGGGGCCGACGTAGCGGGTGGCGGCGCTAGCAGGCAGAGTGGAGGACAGGCCAAGCAGGGCGATCAGGGTCAGGCGGAATTTCATTGACGGTTTCCTTGTAAAGCTTGCTGAATTGTGTCGGAGGAATATTTCCCGAAGAAACATTTGCCCAGCATAACTCCTGCTTTAAGGAAAAAACGTAACCAGTTGTAACAGAACAGGGGAGTTTACCTGATTTTCATAGGGAAATACTGCTCAAAAAAATTTTCTATGTGCAGCTAAAATGTCGGGTAAACGCGTCAATGTCGCGCAAAATCTTGACGGCGCGCGTGAGGATGTGGTGATGAAATACAAACGGGAGCAGGCGGACCCGCTCCCATGGATGGAAGGTGCTTGACTGGAAGTACAGGCCGTCCTTGGCGCGCGGGGAGCGCGCCCGGCCTGTGCGGTGAATGCTGAAGAGGGGTGTTTCCTTACTTGACCGCGGCGACCATGTAATCGACAGCCGCCTTGACGTCGGCGTCCGAAGCGGTCGAGCCGCCTTTCGGCGGCATCACGCCGGCCTTGCCCTGGAAACCCTTGATGGCATGTTCATAGAGCACGGCGTCGCCCTGCTGGATCCGGGCCGCCCAGGCCGCCTTGTCGCCGAGCTTGGGCGCACCGGCGATGCCGGCGCCATGGCAGGCGACACAGGCGGCATTGAAGGTGTTCTGGCCTGGATTCGCGGCGACGGCGGGGGCTGCTGCCGGAGCGGCTGCCGGGCTGGCCGTGGCCGGCGCCAAAGCCGGAGCAGCGGCCGGCGCAGGAGCGGCGGCCGGCTCGCCGGCGGTGGCCGCAGGCGCTGCTGCCGGGGCAGGCGCTTCCGGTTCCTTGAAGCTGGCGCCGCTCTTGTTGGCCATGAAGACGAGCGCGCGCGCGACTTCCACATTGTCCAGGTCCGGGTTGCCGCCCTTGGCCGGCATGGCGCGGATGCCTTCGATCGCGTGCTTGAGCAGGGTGTCGTAGCCCTGGGCCAGGCGCGCGCCCCAGGAGGCCGTGTCGCCGACCTTGGGGGCGCCCGCCGCGCCGCTGTCGTGGCAGGCCGCGCACACCGCCGCGTAGACCGCGCCGCCGGCCTGCAGCACCTTGGGCGCATTGGCGTCGACCAGGGTGAAACCTTCCTCGGCAACCGGACGCATGCGCGCGGCCAGGGCCTCGGCGCTCTGACTCTCGGTTCCCGCACCGGTGACGCGCTCGCTGGTGGCGAAGATAACCAGCAGGATGATGCCGATGACGATGACGAGGAAGAAAGCCGTGACCGCGACGATCAGCTGCTTCGGCGTGCGGATCATCGATTGATGTTCATTGTGTGCGTCGCTCATGATTTCCTTAATACGATTAAAAAAACCTGCCACTACAGCATTGCCGATTCAGCTTATTTCGTGCTTTTATGCAAATGCCTCCAAACGGTCGATTATAGTCATAAAGCTTGCTCGCTGTAATGAAAAATCAAGGCGAAGCGCGACGGTTCCCATGGACGCGGGCAGCGAAAGACTGTATCCTTCGCATTCCTCCAGCGGCTGTAGCTCAGTGGATAGAGTATTGGCCTCCGAAGCCAAGGGTCGTGGGTTCGATCCCCGCCAGCCGCGCCACTGTTCATGCGCCTTCCAAGGGCATTTTGCCCAAAGACACAGTGTCACGGACGGGGTTTGGGAAAAATTTTGGGGAAAATCCCAACGTTCTGCCCGGCTCGTCATGAAGGTCAATCTCGACTATACGTAACTCCACCTAACGGAGTTACGTCATGCCAAAGAAGCAACAGAAGTCTCGATTTGAGAAGAATATCTACGTTGAAAATCGTAGTGGAGCGTTCCGCTTCAAAGTCGTTGTCCATCCCCTTAAAGATTCAGCAACTTTCTCTACGGTCGAGGAGGGCGCCCACTGGGCGCGTCGTCGGCGAGTAGAACTTCTTGAAGATAAGGCTGCCGTTGCCGTAGAGCAGGTTTTTCCTGATGCTCGCCAACTAGGGCAAACGTTTGACGGTGCTGAGTTTCCTCTTAGGACGTCAAGTAGCATCAAACTGTCGGATGTGTTCGACTCTTTTGAAACCTTCGAACTTCCCAAACTTTCGAGTCAAACAACAGAAGCCTCTCGCCTGGCCAGATTGCGCAAATGGTTTGGTGCCCTGACCACTGAGCAGTTGAATGAAGGCCTCATCGGCAAATGGATACTCGACCGACTGTCCGGGAAACTTGGGTCAGGGCGTGACCCCAACCGTGCTGCCACCATGTCTGGCGATCGCGGTGAAGAACCGCTGACCAAGCATCAACGTTACACGCGCAAGAAGGCTGGGAAAAAAGTACCCGAGAAGCCAATTTTCCCTGTTAGCACACAAAGCGTACGTCATGAACTGAAACTACTCCGACGTGCAGTGACGAAATATCTTCAGAAGGAAAATCGCTGGCCAGTATATGGTGCTTGGTGGCAAGCTCACTATTTAATGATGATAGAGCTTCCAGAACCTGCCGACCCCCGCCGTCGTCGCGTCTCGGACAACGAATTGGTGGCCATCTTCAACGGTATCGAGGATAGGTGCCTTAAGGCTGCAATACTTTTCGCTGTGCTGACCTCGTTACGCCGCAGTGAAATCGTTTCGCTACGTTGGGAAGATGTCGACTTTACTAGAAAGGTCGTGCTCTTGCGAAAACCTGGCTTTGTGAAAAAGACAAAAGTTCATGAAAGAGAGGTCCCATTGCTGCCTGGTGCTATCAAAGTCCTACAAGACTTAGAGCCGCAAAAGCGCGGGCTCATCTTCTCGGTTCCAGGCGTCGATCTAAGTCACGCTTGGAGAGACGCGGCAGATAAAGCAGAAATCTATGACGCGCGTCTTCACGACTGCAGGCGCGAAGCCATCAGTCGACTGGTCGAAACATGCCGCTTGACAGTGCACGAAGTCGTGCTGTTCTCGGGACACTCCGATATTCGGACGCTCGAAAAGCATTATTTGCGATTAGACCCTGCGTTAATGGCGTCCCGGCTCGGAGAACTTCCTGCTGCCATCGACTTGGCGCCTTCACTATAAATCGTTCATGGACTTTCTTCCTATACTATTGTTTAGGGAGAAAGTTATGTACCTGACCAAGCAAGAGGTTGCAGCAGTGTTGCGTGTCTCCGTTCGCACCATCACGACTTACATGCAGCAGGAGGCGATTCCGAAGCCGAAAAAAGTGGGAGGAATCCTGTTATGGGATGAAGATGAACTGCATCGCAAGATTGTGTTTTCCTCCGCCTGTGAGAAGACTCAGGAAAGCGTCAAGCGGGGGCGTCCGCGAAAGGTACGGTTCGCATAATTGCCGCCAAGATGGTGTCCTCTTATCTCAGTTTAGGTCCGAGTTAGTTGCGGGTGTTGCTTGTTCTACTGAAAAGTGTCCGACTCGGACACTTTTTTGGGACTGTGCCGCAGCTAAGGCACAGCAACTGGGGTACACAGAGTGCAGAGTGCGGCACTCTCGATCCCACGCGATCTGGTCGTATTCGCGGAGCCGGCGCGGTATCACATCGTGAATACTCTGCCATACACCTGCCCGCATCCATTGGTGCTGGCGACGCCAGCAGGTCATTCCGCTACCGCACCTAAGCTTACGCGGCAGACACTCCCATGGTATTCCAGTCCTAAGGACGAACAGAATCCCGGCCAGTGTCGCCCGGTCACCGATGCGTGGTCGACCACCTTTCGGAGAGGGCGGGTGCACTGGAAAATGAACTGCAATAAGGGGCTACAGCTCGTCGGGCAGGAGTGCATTGCCCATGGCATTAGTCCGGCTAAGAACACAGGTGCTAGCCTAACGCGGACCTTTGCGTACTTCCGCGCTCGACCGAAGCGGTCCTTGACCAATATCCTCAACTGTCGTGTCGTGTCGTGTCGTGTCGTGTCGCGGCGCGCAACCGAACCGCTCAAACCGCACTCGGCGCAGCCGGCCGACATCGCACAGTTGCGCATTGTCGCGGACCGGATCGGGGCGGCGCTGGCGCGGCAGGAATGAGTTAGGCGGCGGCACCGACCGCTACTTTCCACTGTTCGGGCGCCGGGCAGTACAGGGCCATCACGGCTTCGGCCACGCGCGCCGGGATGTGCGGGTCGGGTGCCAGCGGCGGATCCTCGTCGTCATCCGGGCTATCCGTCGGGTAGGTCAGCGGCAGGCCAGGGGAATGGATAGCCGCCCAGTTGCGCTCGGCGAGCGCGGCGACGATGCGTTCGCGGTGCTCCAGGCGCCAGGGCGCGGGCGCCAGGCGGCCGTCCGGCGTCCACCACACCAGGTCGAACTCGATGCACAGTTCGTCGTCCTGCCAATAGGGGTCGTACACCGCCGGCCGCACGGCGTCGATCCGGATCTCGATGCCCAAGCCGTGCGTCGACACATGCACGCGGCACGGATCCAGTCCATCCAGATACTCGATCAGCGCCCGACGGAAGTCACGATGCAACTGGCCGAACACGCGCATGCCTTCCATCCTGCGCCATACGACCATGCCACGGTAGAAGCGTGCGACCGGCAGGTAGTCGCGCGGATGCGCGGGGGCGACGTACCCTCCACGTCGACGATGTCGGCCCTCTGCATCGCCAGGCGCCGCAGATCGCTCCAGACCCAGTCGGCATTGAACTCGTTCAACGCCGCTTTCCTGAACTCGTCGCCGGTGCGCGCCAGCGCGAAGAACTGGCAGGCGCTCGCCCCGTAGTAATCGAGTTCCTGCGCACGGTCCGGCGTGTATTCGAAATAGTGCAGCTCCACCAGGTAAGCATGTGCCGCGCGGCGCAGGACGATCTTCCTCCCGCCTTACGGGTGCCACTTCAGCAGCGCGTCGAGCGGGTCTTGCCAGCCCGACGGCGGCCGGTCGACGACGTAGCCGTCGACGTCGCCGCCGATGGCGAGCTGCGCCGGGAAATGCCGGCGCAGCTCCCCGGATGGCGTGACGCCCTCATACAACCAGTTGTGCGGCAACTGCCGTTCCACCTCGTCGCGTCCGGGCGGAAGCAGCAGGTCCTCGACGGTCGTGCCCAGGATCGCTGCCAGCCGGTGCGCCGTGGCCAGGCTCGTGCGTGCCCCCTTCTTGATGCGGTGGATGGTCTTTTCGCTCAGGCCGACGGCGTGAGTCTTGATCGGCCCGCCGGCCACGGCGATGCGCAGGCGGACCTTGTCGGGATTCAGCTGGATAGTGTCTTTCGGCATCGTTTCGTTCCCGGCCCTATCGCCCGTCGCTGGCCTTGCCATTGCGCGCCGCGAAATCGTCTTTTGACACCGTGCCATTGTCTTTCATCGTGCGGCTTTGAATGGCCGAGGCGCGGTCCTGCGTCATCGGGGTCTTGCCGGCTGCAGCCTTGCCCACGCCTGCCTTCATCTGCTTCGTCATGGTTTCCTCCATACGTTGATCGGTACCAGAGGAACGATAAGGCAGCACTGCTGTCCAGTCACGTCCTCGATTGGGACATATTCGGACATGACCCCGGCGCTAGGTAGCCAGAGCAGCGACGGAGGCGTTGTGAGTTGTGAGCTATCCCAAGCTTTCCATCAACACGGGCAGCTTGCCTTTTACGTCGAATCTCGAACACACTTCTTCTTGAGTTTCCAAGGGGCCGTCCGTCAAGGTTAGATCGTTGAATCAAGAACGCTGACCGTCTACTCCTGGCTGAACTCGGAAATTTGCCACGCTCAGCGTACGGCCTTGCTGCGCTGAAGTCGCCGCGGCAGTCACTTCGTGCCGACTGGATCAGTAGAGCTCCTTGTAAGGCGTCCAGAAGAGAGTAAAAGTGTCCGAGTCGGACACTTTTTGGCCTGGGCTGAGGCGCCATCGTGTGGGTCGAATAGTAAAGCTCCTTGTGAGGCATCTAGGCGAAAGTAAAAGTGTCCGACTCGGACACTTTTGGGAGATGCCGTAGAGCCGCGATGTGTGACACTACAGTAAAGTCTCGGCACTTAGGCCGGCGGGTTAGCGCTAGCCACACGGAGCTACTTACGGCAGGCTAGGGGCCATCTATTTGCAAATGATAGGAGTGACAGTGAGCCAGCAGTTTTCGCGTCGAGCACTGTATGAGTTGGTTTGGAGTGAGCCAAGAACAAGGTTGGCTAAAAGACTTAGAATCTCCGACGTCGGCTTGGCGAAAGCTTGCGCGAAAGCTGGCATTCCAATGCCGCCCCGTGGGTACTGGGCAAGGCTCGCCTCCAGTAAGCGGGTAGTGAAGACATCTCTTCCCCCGCGAGCACTTGGTCAATCCGATTCTGTGCAAATCGGCAGCCCTAACTATCGGCCTCTTACAGGCGAAGAAGCGCTGACACTGCCGCCTGAGCCTGTTTTTGATGAACCAGTGGAAGCCGTGCGCATACGTGCCGAAGTCCTACTGGCACATCACAAGGTTCCCAAGCGTCTGTATAACCCCCATCGTCTGATTAAAGCACTGCTGGACGAAGACGAGGCACGACAAAGGGCGCTGGAAACTGATCGCTTCGCCTTGCGCAAACCGCAATTTGACTCGCCATCTGCGCTCCGACGCATCCGCATTGTGAACGCATTGTTCCTTGCCATGGAACACGCCGGGAGCACGTCTTCGGTCAGCAGTGCAGATTTGCACAACGTCATGTTTCAGGTTGGCGATACCTGCATCAAGGTAGAGATTCAGTCATCACGAAGAACGGCTCGTGCCAAGATAGGTTCCGCGCCGCCGAGAGACGAAAGGATGACGTTGAAAGCAACGGGGTGGCCGCACATAACCGGCGTCCCGTGTGAATGGGCTGATAGCGAAACACAATCCCTTGAGACCCGAATTGTCGAGATCGCTCGCGACCTTCTCGTGATGGGAGAATTGACTTACCGGACAGCAGTCCATGAGCAACATGAGTGGCGTATAAAGCGCAAGCATGAACTTGAGGCGGAAATCCGCGAAGCGCATTCTCGAATCGAGCAGGAAGAGAATGAACGGCGCCTACGGCAGGAACAAAAGCAACAGGAATGGCTGCTGGCACAAGCTACGAATCGGCGTCAAGCTGACGAGATACGCGCCTTGATACATGCGCTCGACACGAAACATCGGGGTTCACCCGAAGTGTTGTGTGATGAAGCTTTTCGCAAC
This sequence comes from Massilia sp. AB1, assembly GCF_018119385.1. Lineage (NCBI taxonomy): Bacteria > Pseudomonadati > Pseudomonadota > Betaproteobacteria > Burkholderiales > Oxalobacteraceae > Massilia > Massilia sp. AB1. The sequence goes on from NZ_JAGKSG010000060.1 coordinate 8,286, forward strand.
TGGCGTGCGTGGGCACTGACACAGGCCGAGTCGCTTGACCCCTGTCTTCTGCCACTGGCAGCACTGATCACTCCTCCGAAGGATGACGCCGCCACATGAGGACTTGTGGCTATGCTACTGGGGACTTGTGCCTAAATCTTAGGGACTTTTGGCTACAGCGGTTTCGAATATTAACCTTGCGAAAGCGAGATTTCTTGGCAAATAAAGGCACTAAACATATTTAAAACATCTTTCAACAAAACAGCTCGCGAAGCTCGCCTATGAACGAATGGCGCTGGGCCTTCGGCATAGAAGATATGCCATGGTCTGATTTTTGGCAGCCAGGAAAGGCGGTAACACGTCCGAACGCCGTCCTCCGACAGCTGCGCGAGCACGACCAGATCATGTGGGATCGAGCTAGCGTCGACGCCGCCAGTGTTCCCGCTCCTGCAGGTGGTGAGCATACGGGCCGAAACCCGACCGATGGTGGCAAGCTCGGCTGCAACCACCATTTGCTCGTGAATCAACGTGGGTTGCCGTTAGTAGCCAAGATCTCGGGCTCTCAGGTGAACGACTCGCGTTTCCTTGTTCCACTTGTAGAAGCCATCCCAGCAGTTAAAGGACTTTCCGGCCGTGCACGCCTACGTCCAAGTAAGCTACATGCCGATCGAGCGTACGCTTCACGAGCACATCGCGCCTGGCTGCGCCGACGAGGCATCGCAGCACGTATCGCGCGATACGGCGTCGAGTCGCGCGAAAGGCTCGGCCGATGGCGTTGGGTCGTTGAGCGCACCGAGTCCGATGTGACCAAACCGATCAATGGTTGTTGACAGCCTAGAGCTCCGACGTGCAATATCCGAGACAATCTGCCCGGAGGGAGGACGTTTCTTCGTCCCGGGTCATCGAATTAACCGCTCGCCGTTGGTGCTCCATTGCAACATCTGTATACGTACGAAACGAAAGAAGAGGCCGAAGAGGCTCTCGCAAAATTATCGGGACCGAAGCGATTGGCTAGTGATCGCGACGGTACCGAAGTCATATACAAAGTGTTTGGCGAGTTGACGTGGAAAAATCTCTACGCTTTGGGCCTGCATAATCTTCCTGAGTTGAAAACCCTTCTATCGCAGCGGGACTCTAGCGGTGCCTACAATATGGACCGACACCGCGAAATTATCGCCGCACTCGAAAACATTTCGCGAGTGCTCGGACTGACGATTCCTCCGCATTGGCGATGACGGTTGACGTACCAGTCTAAGTAAATGCCTACATTCTAAGTGGCGGGCGCCGGCCGCGATGCGGGCCAACGCCGCGATGGCGGCTTTTGTTAGGCGCTTGAATGTCCTTGAATCAACCGCAGGCGTTAGTGCGTCCGGGCGAGTCCTCGAGTATTCTGGTCTGTGACGGTCAAACATTCGGAGGAGCTTTCCGGTTCGCATTCCAGCGCTGGTATATCTACTTCGCTAAAGATCATGGCTCCATCGACGACAAGGACTTGAAACTTGCCATTTTTGAAAATTTTGGCGATGTCATCAAAGTCTGCAATTCTCGCGTCAAGCAATGCGTATAGCTCGCTTTCAAGTTTCTCAATGACACTGAGCTGCGCATCAAGTACGCGTTGGGCTCCTTCCACGGTCCAGTGGGGTTGCGGAAAGCCTTGGTTAAGGTTGTCAATAATCTGACGAAGAAAAACAACCCCTCTCTTGTATCGCTCCATTCTTTCATCAAAGACTGTGCGGATTGAATCTCGTACTCGTTCCAAGGCTCTCTTGTGGCGTCCAATGTTGCTTGATGAGTAATTTCCGCTCAGCACAACTTGGCAAGCCCTACCTGCAGCATACCGGTCGTAAGCAGCAAAGACGCTGTGCTGCATAAGCCTGCGCATTACTTCGGTCGGCTTGTCAAGTTTTGGGCGCGTGCCATAGAACTCTATACCGCTGTGCTCGTCGAAGCTTTCGAAGTCCATTTCCTTTTCTTTGTGCTGAGCAAGCAGATCGTCTAGGAGCGTCATCAAGATTTCATAGCAATCGTCGGTGTTGCTTGTCACGCGACGCAAATTGTCCTCATTGAGTCTGTCGTCCCCCTCGCTCATGCTTTCAAAGCAGTCAACGATGACCTCGGAGATTCGTTCAAGTTTCGCTTTATCGCCAGCGATTTGACGGTTTCTGATGTCGGTGCAGATATCCGCAATGTAGCTCAGGCGAGCATGAATGGAGTTGAGTGCGCCCATCGTCAGCAGCATGGGCATCAAGTTTGGGGATATTTGGCCATCCACCTTCTCCAAGCCCGCGACGGAGCTGATTTTTCCACCATCAACAACGCTTGTTGTCTGCAGGCCCGCCAACGGCCCTTTCTGAATGGTCATCAACTCTCCGGATGCGCCGGGGCTGAAGACAATGCGATAAAAATCTCGATCGCCGCGCGTTCCGAACTGGGATTGGAGTTGCTGGCTTATGAGCTGTGTCCACGGCGACTGCACATAGTGGGTTGGATTCTTAATCAGCGTCGGCAACAGCGGGTGCTTGGCAAAATGAACCTTGATTGCCAATGGCAGGTCTTTCTTATGACTTTCTTCCATGGTAACAGCTCCAAACGAGTCCATAGCTGGTATGTCTATTTACTATGCCCCGGTTATAAACGAACATTTTTAATCTACCGTCACTGATGGCCTGTAATGGCTGGTAGCAGTCCTTCGGAACTCTAACTCATCTGACAACTTTTGTCAGATGAGTTAGATCTCGTCCGTCTCCCGCGAGCCAGGCCACAGGGGCGCCACGCAGGCACAGCATCCATCCGGAGAATGCGCACCCGACATGACCAACATTCTTGGTAGCAAGTATGAAAATTTTGTACTATGCTGTCGTCTTTTCCCTACCAAAGCGGCGTTGCGATGACCAAGAACAACAGCGAAAGCGGCATCCTAACGATCAAGGAGGTCGCCGAGTATCTGAAGGTCACGGAGCGAACGATCTACCGGTTGGCAGCAGCCAAGAAGATACCGGCCTTTAAAGTTGGCGGAACATGGCGCTTCCGGACGGCGGACATCGATGGCTGGATAGCCGAGCAGTCGAAGAAGGCGGAGGGCGCAGAATGATCTCCCCCTACCATGCCAAGTACTACGCTCACGAACTGACTCGGCGCCACGCTGCTGATGGCGTCGATCGCCTCTCCCAGTCGCTCTTCGACGCCAGCGTTGATCTGAACCCGCATCAAATCGATGCGGCCCTGTTCGCTCTTCGGAACCCCTTGCAGGAAGGCGTACTGCTGGGCGATGAAGTGGGTCTGGGTAAAACCATCGAAGCCGCGTTGGTTGTTTGCCAGTACTGGGCTGAGCGGCGGCGTCGGCTGCTGATCATTTGTCCAGCCAGTCTTCGCAAGCAATGGGCGCAGGAGCTACACGACAAGTTCGCCGTACCCACTACCGTGCTAGATGCTGTTTCGCTGCGCAAGCAATCCGCCGGGGACACGCTCGCCACCATGCAAAGGATGGTTGGCAAGGCGGTCGTGATCATGTCCTATCAGTTTGCCGCCAAGCTGGAAGCCGAGCTGCGTGCCGTGCCCTGGGATGTGGTGGTCATCGACGAGGCCCACAAGTTGCGCAACGCGCACCGCGCCAGCAACCGCATCGGGCAGGCGCTCAAGCGCGCACTGCAAGGCCGCAAGAAACTGCTACTTACCGCCACGCCGCTGCAGAACTCGTTGATGGAGCTGTACGGCTTGTCCACGCTGATCGACGAGCATCTGTTCGGTGACGAAACCACTTTCCGCAAGCAGTTCATGAACAGCGGCGCCGGCCTTGACGAACTGCGCGAGCGTCTTGCTAGCTTCGCAAAACGCACACTGCGCCGTGACGTGCTGGAGTACATCAAGTACACCGAACGCAAGGCGCTCACCCAGCCGTTCAACCCTACTGACGACGAGCAGGCGCTGTACGAGCGCATCTCGGCCTTTTTGCAGAAGGAAGACTCCTACGCTCTGCCCAAACAACAGCGCCATCTCACTGCGCTGATCTTGCGCAAGCTTCTAGCGTCCAGTTCGCACGCCGTCGCTGCCACGTTGGTTACCATCCGCGAACGCCTGCAGGGTTTGCTCACGGCAGATCAAAGGAAAGACGACGGCGTCAATTTGGTCGAACAGCTCATTGCCGAGGACGATCTGGAGCAGGACTATCTGGAAGAGGAGGCTAGCGAGGCCGAAGAAGACTCCGAAGTCCCTACCACTGCACCAGCTGAAGACAGCAAGCCGGGCCCTGCAAAAGATGTCCTTGCCGTCCGCGCTGCCATTACCGCCGAAATTGCAGAGCTGACGGCGTTCATCGATGCCGCCCAGGTTCTGCAAACCGACACCAAGGCGCAAGCGCTATTGAAGGCGCTCACCCTGGGCTTCGGAAAAATGGCCGAGCTGCGCGCGCCACGTAAGGCCATCATCTTCACGGAATCCAAACGCACGCAGGAATACCTGCACCGCTTTCTCTCAGCTAACGGTTACGTAGGCAAGCTTGTGTTGTTCAGCGGTACCAACAACCATGAAAACTCCACCGCTATCTACCAGCACTGGCTGGAAGAGTACAAAGGCACGGATCGCGTCACCGGCTCCCCACAGGTGGATCGCCGCACTGCGTTAATCGACCACTTCCGAAAGGACGACGGCACCGGCGCAGAAATCATGATCGCCACCGAAGCGGCCGCCGAGGGCGTTAACCTGCAGTTCTGCGCGCTGATCATCAACTACGACCTGCCATGGAACCCACAGCGCGTCGAGCAGCGTATCGGCCGTTGCCACCGCTACGGCCAGCGTTTCGATGTGGTGGTGATTAACTTCCTCAACACCCGCAACCAGGCCGATCAGCGTGTGCTGGAACTGCTTACTGAGAAGTTCAAGCTGTTCTCTGGCGTGTTCGGCGCGAGCGACGAAGTGCTGGGCCGAATCGAAGGTGGCCTCGATTTCGAGAAACGCATCCTCCAGATCTACGATACCTGTCGCCAGCCCGAGCAGATCGAAGCCGCCTTCAACGCCCTGCAAGCGGAGTTGGAAGAAGTAATTGCCGACCGCATCAAAGACACACAGTCACAACTGCTTGAGAACTTCGATGAAGACGTTCACGACCGCCTTAAACTGCGCCTTCAGGACACCGAAGCGCGGCTCGACAAGCTGGGGCGCTGGTTCTGGGGCGTCACCTGCTATGCATTGGATGGCCGCGCGCGCTTCGACGAGCAGTCCTATGCGTTTTCTCTGAGCACGCCGCCAACGGGAATCGCCCCCGGCCGTTATCAGCTCATTCGTGGCGCTGCGCAGCCGGATATGCTGGCACACGCTTACCGCCTCAGCCACCCGTTGGGGGAATGGAGCATTGAGGCCAGCCTGCATGCAGCTACGCCCGTTGCCACCTTGAAGCTGGACTACGGCAAACACGGCGCACGCGTTTCCATCATCGAGATGTTACGCGGCATGTCCGGCTGGCTGACGCTGGCGCGGCTGGAAGTCACTGCCTTCGAGACCACCGAGGCGTTGCTGTTCTCTGGTCTCACGGACGATGGTCAGGTCCTGGATCAGGAAACCTGCGAAAAGCTGATGGCGATTCCGGCAGCAGGCGAACCTACACCCTTGAGCACCACCCTCCCCGAGGCTCTACTGGCCAACAGCCAGCGCGCGGTCGCCGCCACCATTGCAGAAGTATTGGAAGCTAACCAGCGTCTGTTCAATGAAGAACGCGAAAAACTGGAACGCTGGGCCGACGACAAGCTGCAGGCCGCCGAGGAGGCCTTAAAGAACACCAAAGCCCGCATCGCCCAGTTGAAGCGCGACGCCCGTAAGGCCGCCACCTTGCAGGAGCAGGACGGCATCCAGCGCGAGCTGTCGGAACTGGAGCGCAGCCAGCGCCGCCAGCGGCAGGAAATCTTCGCTGTGGAAGACGAGATCATCGCAAAGCGTGATGAACTGATTGCCTCGCTCCAGCAACGCCTGCAAGAAAAAACAAGCAACGAGACGCTGTTCAGCGTGCGCTGGCAGTTGATCTAATCCCATTCAAGTACCCCAGATCAGGGCAACCCATGACCAACAAACACAACCCCAAATTCCAGGAACTCGTCGCCAAGCTGCGCGAGATATTCCAGATCGACCGACCAGAACTGGATTTCGGCATCTACCGTATCCTCAATGCACGCGCCGGCGAGATCAACGACTACCTGCAAAACCGGCTAGCTGAAAAGGTGCAACAGGCGCTCAGCAGCGGCAACGAAGCCCACCGTGAGCAAGTGGCGCGCGAACTAAAGGAAAAGGAAGCCCAGTATCAGGCCGATGGCATCAACCCAGATACCGTGCCTAAGGTGCAGGAATTGCGTCAGACGTTGGCGCAGTACAGTGCCGGTGCGAGCGAACACGAAAACGCTGTTTTCTCGCACCTGCTGACCTTCTTCTCTCGCTACTACAAGGACGGCGACTTCATCAGCCAGCGCCGCTACAAGGGCGATACCTACGCTATCCCCTACGCGGGTGAAGAGGTGATGCTGCATTGGGCCAACAAGGATCAGTACTACACCAAGAGCGGCGAGAACTTCAGCAACTACACCTTCAAGCTCGAAGACGGCCGCATGGTGCATTTCCGCCTCACCGCCGCCGACACCGCCAAGGACAACCGCAAGGACAATGACAGAGAACGTCGCTTTGCCCTAGTGACGGCCAAGACCGTCACCCGTGTGGATCAAAACGGCGACGAGTACGAAGAAAACCTGGTGCCAGTGGAAGAAGCATCGGGCAGCGACGGAAACAAGGAATTGATCATCCGCTTCGAGTACGCCACCCAGCCCAAAGGCACCAAGCAGGAGGCGCTGCTCACTAAAGCAGTGGAAAACGTGCTGGCGGATGCCGCTGTCAAGGCCCGCTGGCTGGCCCTGGGTAATCGCGCACCGACCGAGAAAAACCCGCAGCGCACACTGCTGGAAAAGCACCTGACCGACTACACCACCAAGAACACGGCGGACTATTTCATCCACAAGGATCTGGGTGGTTTCCTCCGACGCGAGCTGGACTTCTACATCAAGAACGAAGTCATGCACCTCGATGATGTGCAGAACGCAGGCGCGTTTGCCGACATCGAGAAGAACCTCCGGATGATCCAGTGCCTGCGCAGTATCGCGCTGGAGCTGATTGCATTCCTGGCGCAGCTGGAGAATTTCCAGAAGAAGCTGTGGCTGAAGAAGAAGTTTGTCGTTTCCAGCCACTACTGCATCACGCTGGATCGGGTGCCGGAAGCACTGTGGCCGGAAGTGGCGGCAAACGAGCAGCAATGGGCGCAATGGAAACAGCTAGGAGTTTGGGATGGAGTGGCACCAGGGGTAGTCGAAGACCTGAAGGCTGCACCGTATCGGATGGTGGATACAAGCCTGTTTACCGCAGATTTCATTTTGAGGCTGGTGTCGTGCATTGAGGAAATTGATGAGAATCTAGACGGGTTACTGATCAATTCAGAGAATTTTCAAGCAGCGCGCTTGCTGGATGAAAGGTTCAGAAAACAAATTGATCTGGTCTACCTCGATCCGCCATACAACACTGACGCTACTCCCATCCTTTACAAGAACGGCTACAAGGATTCGTCTTGGTCAACGCTTATGGCCGAACGTATTGACGCGTCTAACAAGTTGCTTACTGATGATGGCGTAACGGCATACGCGATTGATGACACAGAAGCGGCATTGCTGAAAGAGATCGTGAAGCAAGGGAATCCAGACAAGGATGTATTCCAGTGCGTTGTTGAGCATTATCCAGGATCGGGAACAGGTAGGTCGAATGTATCCCGTACACACGAGTACTGCATGTTCTCGGTCCCCAAAGAGCTTGACATCCTTCGAGGTGACTCTGTCGAGGATGGGGTGAGAACCAGAGGATTTAGGCGCGCAGGAACGGGCGACAATAATTTCCGCATAGGTAACCCCGGCCGTCCCGAAAGTTTCTTTGCAGTTTTGGTGCACAAGGAAACTTTTGAGGTAAAGGGAGCTGAGCCGCCTCCACAGCCTGTCGTTAAAGGGAATTATCCACTTGAAGATACGCCAGACGGACTGAAGCGTGTCTACCCAATTGGTGAGAACGGAGAAGAGCGTGTTTGGTCGCTTTCATACGAAGGAGCAAAGAAGGCAATTGGTGAAGGCCGAATTGTCAGCTCGAGAAATTTTGTAATTAGTCGCATCTACCACGATAGCGAAAGACGACTCTTACTTCCTAGCATTTGGCAAGGCTCTCAGTACAACGCAACAACTGGGGGTACGAATCTGCTTACCGCGATATTTGGAGATGCTGGCCTGTTCTCATATCCGAAGTCACTTGGGACTATGGAGCGAGTTTTAGATGCCGTTCTTTATGATAAAGACGAGTCATTGACGCTCGATTTGTTTGGTGGCAGCGGAACTACTGCGCATGCAGCAATTAATCGCAATAGAAAACTCGGGGGCAAGCACAAATACATCCTGGTTGAGATGGGGGCCCACTCTGACTCTGTTATCAAGCAACGAATCGTTAAGGTCGTATATTCCGCTAACTGGGTGGATGGAAAACCGACAACGCCGAAAACCGGCATCTCTCACTGCTTCAAAGTCCTCAAACTCGAAAGCTACGAAGACACTCTGAACAACCTGCAACTGCGCCGCACGTCTGCACAGGGCGATCTGCTGAACACGCTGCCACAGCAGGCTAAGGACGACTACCTGCTCAACTACCTGCTTGACGTAGAAAGCTGTGGCTCGCTGCTGTCAGTAGAGGATTTCAGGAAGCCCTTTGATTACACCCTCAATGTAGCTGCGGATTCGGCGGGCGCCTTCGAGCCGCGTAAGATCGACTTGGTTGAAACCTTCAACTACCTGATCGGCTTGCGCGTGAAGCACATCGACATGCAGCCTGCTCGCGGCTTTGTCACCGTCACCGGCACGCTGCCCAGCGGTGAAAGCTGCCTAGTACTGTGGCGCGACTGCGATGTCCTGAACTATGAAGGTGTAGCCAAGCTGTGTGACACGCTGGCCATCAACCCGGCGGACAACGAGTTTGACGTGGTTTACATCAACGGCGACCACAACATCCCCACCGTACTGACGCAGACGGCCGGGGAAGGCGGTACTACCCGCGTGCTCAAGCTGCGCCAAATTGAGCCGGAATTTCTCGAGCGTATGTTCTCGGTGGAGGACATCTGATGGCACGACCACGCAAGACCCCTGCTACCGGTTTAGGCACAAGCGGCGCAGCCCGCTCGAGCCGCGGCGGAAAGAAGCGCAGCTTTCATCAGGAACTGGTGCTCAATCGCTGGGCTCTGAGTTTCTTTCAGGGCGGAACGCTGGCGGCACTTAAAATGCGCTTGGGCGATGACCGCTTCGAGGGCATTGACGAGGACGGCCAAACCAAGTTCTTCCATGAACTGACCCGAGGCTTGTTCGATCCCAACAAGGTGCCTGAGGCCGACCTGCGCCGGTACGATCTAAACGTGGTCGCGCACTGGCAGGCTATAACCACCCAGCGAAACAAGCTGGAAGGCCATGAGTTGCAGATGAAGTACTTCCAGTACCTCTCGCTGCTGTTCACCGAGCTGTATCTGGACTGGTATTTCAACCATCGTCAGGACTTGCTCGACGGTCTGAACGAGGAAATGACACGCTACCGCGCCGAGACGGGCGCGGAGCCGTTCCGCGACTTCGAGGTAGACGACCTGAACAAGATCGCCTTTTGGAATGCCACCGGCAGCGGCAAGACCCTGCTCCTGCACGTCAACATCCGCCAGTATCTGCACTACTTCCAGGCGGGGCGCAGCGATCACTATCCGGATAAGATCATCCTGCTCACGCCCAACGAAGGACTGAGCCGGCAACACCTGGAGGAGCTGCACCTGTCCGGCTTCGGGTTCTCACAGTTCTTCAACAAGGCCCAGTCGCCGGCACGCGGCACCATTGAAATCATCGATATCAACAAGCTCGGCGATGAGATGGGCGACAAGACCGTCGCCGTGGACGCCTTCGAGGGTAACAATCTGGTATTGGTGGATGAAGGACACCGTGGCACTGGCACCGCGGCAGGCGCATGGATGACGCGGCGCGATGCGCTGGTGCGAGGGGGTTTTGCCTTCGAGTACTCGGCCACCTTTGGGCAAGCGGTGGCAAAGGGTATGACCGTTGCGGCAGCGGAAGACGATATCCAGAAAAAACGGGCCAAGACGCTGTTCAACACCACCAGCCTGCGAAGTTTGGATGACGGACAAAAGGCGCAGTTGACGCTATCGACTGACGACAAGCGCCGTGCCCGCATAACCGCCACCCGCGAGATCTACGCAAAGTGCATTCTGTTCGACTACTCGTACAAGTTCTTTTATGAGGACGGCTATGGAAAGGAGTCGCTGATCCTCAACATGAATGGCGAAGCCTACGAGCAGGCGGACAACGCCCGTAAGTATTTCACCGCTTGCCTGCTCAGCTACTACCAGCAGCTTTGGCTGTGGAGCACCCACCGTGATACGCTGACCGACTTCAACATCGAGAAGCCTCTGTGGGTCTTCGTGGGCAACACGGTGTCCGGCGAGGAGTCGGACATTCTGGAAGTGGTGAACTTCCTCGCCGATTTCCTGAACAGCGACGCGCAGATTAAGAGCTGGCTGGCTGATCTGGTTGCCGACAAAGCGCAGATTCTCGACGCTAATGGCAACAACATCTTCAGCGGACGCTTTACTCCCCTGATGGGCTTCAGCGGTCGCATGGATGAGCTATACGCTGACATCCTGCTGCGCGTGTTCAATGCCTCGGCCCGTCAGCGCTTGAAACTGGTCAACATCAAGAGCAGCAAGGGTGAGCTGGCGCTGCGCGTAGGCGATGCCGATCCCTTCGGCCTCATCAACATCGGCGACGATGCCGGCTTCTTCGGGATGGCCGAGGATGTGGAAGCCTTCGATAGCGAGCGCGACGACTTCGGCGGCGCGCTGTTCGGCACGCTGAACAATAAAGATAGCCGCCTCAACGTGCTGATCGGCTCGCGGAAATTCACAGAAGGCTGGAGCAGTTGGCGCGTGTCCACGATGGGTCTGCTGAACATGGGCCAGGGTGAAGGCTCGCAGATCATCCAGTTGTTCGGACGTGGAGTGCGTCTCAAAGGCAAGGGTTTCTCACTCAAGCGCACTTTACCGCAGGACCGACCCAAGGGCGTGCATCTGGACAAGCTAGAGGCCCTGAACATCTTCGGCGTGCGCGCTAGCTACATGGCTGCGTTTAAGGACTATCTGCGCGAGGAAGGTATCACGCCCAGTGACGAAGTGCTGGAGCTGGAATTCCCGACCCGGGCTAATCTGCCCAAAGGCAAGCTCAAGACCTTGGCCTTAAAGGACGGTTACAAGGACAACCAGAAACTCGGATTCAAGCGCACCCATTTCCCGTGGCTGTACGAAATTCCTATGCAGTTCCAGGGCAAGATCAAGACACCCCATGTGGTGCTCGATCTGTACCCACGTGTCGAGGCGCTGTCCAGCAAAGAAAAGGGCACAACCCCTACGACGGAAGCACGGAACAAGGGCAAGCTGAACCAGGCCCTGTTCTCAGCTTTCAACTGGGATCGCGTCTATCTGGCCTTGCAGGCTTACAAGCTGCAGCGCAGCTGGAGCAACCTACGGTTAGAGCGGCAGAAGTTGATCGACTTCTGTGCGGGCTCGCAGGATTGGTACACGCTATTTATCCCGGCGTCGGAACTGAACGTGACGACGTTCGCCGACATCGGCAAGCAGGAAGACATCCTAGTGCGACTGCTGACGGACTACACCGACCGCTTTTACAAAGCTCTAAAGTCTGGCTACGAAGGCGAGTTCTACGACGTCATCCACATCGACGAAGATCACGGATCGATGCTCAAGCTGTACCAGTTCGAGATCGAGAACAGCGACGACGGTCTGGAGTATCAGGCGAAGCTGGAAGTGCTGAAAAAGCTGGTAGCAGACGGCAAGATTGGCGAGGCTAGCAAATGGAACGCGCCGCACATGGTGGCCATCAGCTTTGACCAGCACCTGTACTATCCGTTGCTGGCATTGGAGGACAAGGATGCTGTGCCACTGAAGCTGCGTCCGCTGGCCTTTGACGCGCCGAGCGAATGGGAGTTTGTCCGCGATCTGGAGACGTTCTACAACTCCGCCGAAGGCAAAGAGGCGATTGGCCCGCGCAGTCTGTATCTATTGCGTAATGCGGATCGAGAGGAGAAAGGCCTGGGATTTGCGTTGGCAGGCAACTTCTATCCGGATTTCCTGCTGTGGCTGGTGGACGATGCCAACGGCAAGCAATGGCTGACCTTCGTCGATCCGAAGGGGTTGCGCAATGTCGACCTGTCGCACCCTAAGCTGAGGCTGTATAAGGAAGTGAAAACGCTAGAAGCAACGCTAACTGCGCAGGCCAAGGCGGCTGAACCGCCGCTTGTTTTGAATGCCTTCATCTTGTCGCCGACGAAGTTTTCTGACCTGCTCAACGTGGGCGACCCGACAAAAAAAGCCGATCTGGAAAGCCGCCACGTCCTCTTTATGGAAGAGGGAGGCAAGACCTACTTGAAGAAACTGTTCGCGGCGTTGACGTGACGGGCCATGACGCTAGTTATGCCCGATGCGATGGACGCATCGGGATCGGATATATTGCAGTTGGGGACATCCATAAGATGCTGTTCGGTGATGTATAAGGGGCGGACGGCTCTTATGTGTGCGCCTGGCGGGACTGCATCGATGATGCACAAGGAAGGTGTGCTTATTGGACCGGTCTAACTTTTATTGGGACCGGGCTTACTGCACGCGTTTGCCGGCGCCCGTGCTCTCCGTACGGATGTTAGCGTGGATGACTGCCGTGCCGCTAATGCGATTGGTAGCCGAAGTCGTAGTACGCGTGTCCCATAGATGGGGGTAAAAGTGTCCGACTCGGACACTTTTTGAAGATAGCAAAGGTGCGCAGCCGGTAAAAGTGTCCGAGTCGGACACTTTTTAAGGACGCGGAAGGTGCGTAGTCGAGTAAACGTGACTCAGTCGGGCAATTGTTCGTTGCGTGCTTCCCGCAGCGTGCGACGCGGCTCTTTTGTTTTCGATACAGCTCGATTCTCGATGGTTTCATGGCGATCGAGCCAGGTTGGCTCCGTAGCCGACCGCCATCGACTTCCAGCGCGCGATAAGCTTTTCCTCATACGGATGACAACCCCGTCCGGATTGGCGATTACGTCAACGATGTCGTCGATGTCCCGCTTCGGCAGCTTAGCGCGTCGGGCATACCGGGAAGTCAGCAGCAGCGTAGGAGGGCGGTCAGTTTCTCCCGGTTGTGTTGTCGCGGGTATATGCGCTCGGGATGGCGATCGTATACCGTCCTCGACGTGGCCGCTGGCATGTTCGGTGAGGATACGCAGAGTCAAGCCGCCGTAATTGATGACAGCGCGCACAGAAGCCCAAGCAGGGTTTCTGGATGCAAAAAAGTGTCCGACTCGGACACTTTTCTTGGACGCGTACTGTAGAGCCGCATTGTGTTGGCCGGATCAGTAGAGGCCCAAGTCGTATGCTTACCACCGGCGGTAACCCTTCTGGATCTCTTCGGGCACCGCGGACGGATCCAGCACTGGTCCCATCACCGCAGATGGGCTGTGAGCTG
>NZ_JAGKSG010000061.1:0-21456 GCF_018119385.1 Massilia sp. AB1
GGGGGCCGAAAAGACGCTGGCGGTACGCACGCAAACTTGGGTCCCCGCCTTCGCGGGGAGTCGTAGCCGCCAGTGGCGGGTATGACGGTTTTATAGCGAAGTGCGCTAATCGCGATAATCATTGTGGCCTGCTGCTTATGAACGTCATTCCCGCGAAGGCGGGGACCCAAGTTCAACTAGCGCCAGCAGGATACGACACTATGCAGAACAACGATCGGGCCAACATCCACTCACCGGCTCGACCTTAAAGCCGCACCTCCTCACCGTCCCGCTCACTCAACCAAAGCGTGCGGACATTCCTACAACTCCGCGAAGCCTTCTCCTATACAGACCTGACCTGGCTGCGCGCATGATCGATCTATTGGTTCAGCAAGCAGAGGAGCGATCATGAAATCGAAAGAGAAGGTCAAAGGCGGCGATAACCGTGCCCGTGGCATCCACAAACCGAAAGTCGTGACTGTCGCCGAAGGCAGCCTGCAGAGCAGGGCGCCCGGGTACGTCATGCCCGGCGGCCCCGATACGCCGTTCCCGAAAGCCAGCCTGGGTTCGATGCAGTCCGACTTGCACGGCAGCCCGCGCAATGGCGTCGGCACCCAACACGGCGCATGGAGTGCGCGCCAACAGGCGCAGCGCATGCAGGAGCGCGGTGAACAGGACCGACTTGGCCAGCTCCAGCAGTCCGCCGGCATCGAACAGAACCAGCCTGCCGGTTCCCAGCAGTCTTCGCTCGGCACGTCCGGCTCGCGCCAGTCCGCTCCGGAATCCACCCCGCAGAACAAGGTCGACCAACCATCCTCCGATTACGGCAGCAAACGCAGCCGCAAGCAGCCACGTGGCTGACCGGTTGCCGTCTTGACCGATCCTGACCCGGCCAGTCCGGGTTTCTTTACGCCCGTTAGCTGTCCTCCTCGCACGTTCCAACCTGTCATCCTGTGAAAACTGAGGCACAATGCAGTTACAGCATTGTCAATTCATCCATACAGGAAGAGCATGAACGAACAGGTCGCACGCAATGTCGTGCTGGTGCGCGCCATCGAAACCTCCGACGTTGGCCATACCGTACTGAGCGAGGATGACCGCAAGTACGCCACCCGCAGCGCTCGCGAGCTGGCCGCCTGGCAGGCATCCGACAGCAAGATGGCGGTGACCCAGCATCACTTCCTGCAGCAGCGTTCCGAACAGATCATCAAGCGCCTGAGCGAACGCACACCCGCCTTCGCCGCTTTCGTCCGCAGACGCCCCGGCATGACCGGCATCTGGACCGCGCTTCCCTTCATCGCTTTCATCGCCGGCGCGGCCCTCGACCGCATCGCCGATCCGCACCGAATCGACCTGCTGTCCGCACCGCTGCTGCTGATCATCGCCTGGAACCTGCTGGTCTACCTGGGTATGCTGGTGTGGGCCATCATTCCCCGCAAGCGCAAGACCGGCAGCCCGCTGCTGCACCGCCTCAGTGTCGGCAAGGCCGCCGTACCCCGTAAGCTGCCCTCCGCACTGAGCGACGGCGTCGCCCACTACCTCGCCGACTGGGCAGTGCTGAGCGAGCCGCTCACGCGCGCACGCCTGGCTCGTACCTTCCACCTGGCTGCCGCCGGCTTCGCGCTCGGCGCCATCGCTTCGCTCTACGCACGCGGCATGCTGACCGAGTACGTCACCGGCTGGGAAAGCACCTTCCTCGACGGCCGCCAGGTACACACCCTGCTGTCCTGGCTCTTCATGCCGGCGATGACCGTCTTCCCTTTCCTGCAGGGCTTCTCGCTGAACGAGATCGAGCTGCTGCGCTTCGGCCGCGGCGCCGTGGTGACGGGAGGAGGGGAGCGCTGGGTGCACCTGTACGCCGCCACCTTGCTGCTGCTGGTCGTGCTCCCGCGCCTGATCTTCGCGAGCTTCGCCGGCCTGCGCGCCGGCCGCCTCAAGCGCCGCTTCCCCATCGACCTGGACCAGCCTTACTTCCGCAAGCTGGCCGACAGCATCGGCGCCGGCGCGCCCGCGCTGCTGCGCGTGATCCCCTACAGCTATACGCTCGACGAAGCGCGCGACCGCGGCCTCTGGGCCCTGGCCGCAGCCACCCTGGGCGGTCAGGCCAGGGTCCAGCTGCGCCCGACGGCCAGCTATGGCGTGGAACCGAAGGATGCCCTGCGCGAGACCGTGCTGGACGAGGCGGGTGTCACCGTCACCGCCGTCCTGTTCAGCCTTGCGGCGACGCCGGAAAAGGAAAACCACGGCGCCTTCCTCGATTACCTTTCCAAGCGCGTCCCGCGCGGCGTCGCCGTCCTGCTCGACGAGTCGTCCTTCGTCGAACGCGGCGGCGAGCAGCCCGGCAGCGATACGCGCCTCACCGAGCGCAGCGCCCTGTGGCGCCAGTTCTGCAGCTTCCACGGCGCACCCGCCCACGTCGTCAACCTGCTCCAGCCGGACAAATACCCGCTCGAATTCGGCGCGGGCCTGAAATTGCCGGAGCTGCGCTGATGGATCCGGTCAAGATCCAGTTCGCGCTCGTCTCGCACACCAACAACGGCAAGACCACCCTGGCGCGCACCCTGGTGGGCATGGACGTCGGCGAAGTGCGCGACGCCGCCCACGTCACCGAATTCGCCGAGGCCCACCCATTGGTCGAGAGCGATGCGGGCGACACCCTAGTGCTCTGGGACACCCCCGGCTTCGGCGACTCGGTGCGCCTGCTCAAGCGCCTGTCCATCGCAGGCAATCCGATCGGCTGGCTGCTGCGCGAAGTCTTCGACCGCTACCGCGACCGTCCGTTCTGGCTCAGCCAGCAGGCACTGCGCGCTGCCAGGGATGAGGCGGACGTGGTGCTCTATCTCGTCAACTCGTCCGAGTCGCCCCAGGACGCCGGCTACCTGCCGGCCGAGATGAAGATCCTCGACTGGCTCGGCAAACCCGTCGCAGTGCTCCTGAACCAGATGGGGCCACCCCGTCCGGGTGCGCAGGAGCAGGGCGAGCAGCAGCGCTGGAAGCAGCACCTGGCCCAGTACCCGATCGTGAAGGAAGTACTGCCGCTCGACGCCTTCGCGCGCTGCTGGGTGCACGAACACGTGTTCTACGAAGCGATCACGCCCCTGATCGCGCCGGCCAAGCAGCCCGGCTACGCGCGCCTGGTCGCGGCATGGTCCGCGCGCAACCGCGAACGCTTCAGCAATGCCTTGCGCACCAGCGCCGAGCAGCTGGCCGCCGCCGCACGCGACAGCGAGCCGCTGCCGGAGACGCAGCGCGGCGTCCTGCGCAGCGCCCTCAAGGCGGTCGGCATCGACAAGGACGAGCAGCGCCGCCAGGAGCTGGCAATGGCCGCCCTGGTTGCTCGCCTGGAGAACGGCATCAACCACGCCACCGCGCGCATGCTGTCGCTGTACCGCATCGACCCGGGCCAGGCGCTCACCATCAATGCGCGCGTGAGCGAGAACTTCGCCGTGCGTGCGCCGGTCGACAAGACCCAGGCCGGCCTGCTGGGCGCAGTCGTATCGGGCGCGGCGACCGGCCTGTCGGCGGACGTCATGGCCGGCGGCCTGACCATGGGCGCCGGTGCGCTGCTGGGCGCCATCGTCGGAGGCCTGACGATGGCCGGCGCCGCATGGGGCTTCAACCAGCGTCTCGACCGCGACAAGG
Source organism: Massilia sp. AB1 (assembly GCF_018119385.1). Lineage (NCBI taxonomy): Bacteria > Pseudomonadati > Pseudomonadota > Betaproteobacteria > Burkholderiales > Oxalobacteraceae > Massilia > Massilia sp. AB1. Next base: position 3,622 of record NZ_JAGKSG010000061.1, read on the forward strand.
CCAGCGTGCAGTTTGCCGATCCCTTCCTGCAGACGCTGCTGACCGGCGCCGTCCTGCGCTACCTGGCGGTGGCCCATTTCGGCCGCGGTCGTGGCAACTACGTCGAAAGCGAGGCGCCCCCGTTCTGGCAAGCGGAGGCCGAACGGACGCTCGCCGCGAGCGCGGCCGCCCAACCCAGGCTGTGGGAGGCGGTGCGCACCGCGCCGGACCTCGGCGCCGCCGCGGCGCTGGTCGAGTCCGTGCTGGTCCCCGCCGTGAACGCGACGCTGGCCACGCTGTACCCCGGCGCCGCATTGCAGGTCCACCCGCCCGCCGATGGCACGCCAATTGCTCCCAAATCATAAGACCGATCATTATCAGGAGACGAGCATGACACACCCCGCCCAATTGGCCCTGTTTGCAAAGGATGGCGTACAGGTAGCTGGCGCATGAAGCGCAAGGTCCTGGTTTCCGCGCTTGGGCTGATGTCCGCCGCCCAGGCCTCTCCAGCGCTGCCTGATTCCATGGCGCCCGATGGCGAACGGATCGCGCGGGTCGAAGTGGTGGGCGCGCTGCCGTTCGCCGACGCGGGCATCCAGGCGGACCGGCTGCCCTACGCACTGCAGTCGCTGGACCGCGACGCCCTGCGCGACGCCCAGGGCGGCAACCTGGCGGAGACGATGACGCGCAAGCTGGTCGGCATCGCCGTCAACGAGATCATCGGCAGCCCCTTCCAGGTGGATCTCAGCTACCGCGGCATGCGCGCCTCGCCCTTGCTCGGCACCTCGCAAGGCCTGTCGGTCTACCTCGACGGCGTGCGCGTCAACGAAGCATTCGGCGACGTGGTCAACTGGGACCTGCTGCCCGAGGCCGCGCTGGCGCGCCTGTCGGTGGTGCCCGGTTCGAATCCGCTGTATGGCCTGAACACGCTCGGCGGCGCGCTCGTCCTCGAGACCCGGTCCGGCCTGTCGGACCCCGGCGGTGAACTGGCCCTGTCCATTGGAGAGCACAAGCGCCGGCGCGCCGATGTCAGCTACGGCATCAACGCCGATGGCTGGCACCAGTTCGTCGCGGCCACGCTGTTCGAGGAGGACGGCTGGCGCGCCCACTCCGCTGGCCGCCTGGGGAATTTATTCTACAAACTGGGGCACAAAGGCCCGGCGACCGACTGGAGCGCCACGCTGCTCGGCGGCCGCAGCCGCATGCTCGGCAATGGACTGCTGCCGGAAGCGCTGTACCGGCGGGACCGGCGCACGGTCTACACCTATCCCGACCGTACCGAAAACCGCCTGCTGCAGGGCGGCTTGCGCATCAAGCACCGCATGGAAAGGGGAATCGAAGCGACCGTCTCCGCCTATGCGCGCAACAGCCGCCGCGATACGGTCGGCGGCGATGTGGGCGACGAATATGCGGATTATGTCGAGGACTGCGCCGATGGTTTCGACGCCGCTGGCCAGGCGAACGATCCAGTCGAATGCGCGTTCACGCGCGACGAGGGGGCCGCGCTGCATCCGGCCAGCCTGAATACCACGGCCACCCGCCAGCGCAGCAGCGGCGCCAGCCTGAACCTGCATAGGCGCGAGGGCGGGAACACCTATGATGCCGGCCTCGCCTGGGACCGCAGCCGCGTGCACTTCGCCCAGTTCGAACAGGAAGCCTTCTTCACGCCGATGCGCGGTGTCGAAGGCGATCCCGAAGAAGAGCGCGAGCCGGCATCGTCGGTATCTGGCCGTGCCCGCGCTTCAAGCCTTTACGCCGCGACGACGCTGGCCGTCTCGCGCGACACCAGCATGAGCCTGTCGGCCCGCTTCAACCACGCCCGGGTCGGCAATACGCTGGTGACCGAAGACGGCCCCAAGCCGCCCGAGACCTTCAGCTATTCGCGCCTCAATCCGGCGCTCGGATTCACCCACCGGTATGCCGGGATGACCTGGTTCGCCAACGCCGCGCAGAGCAACCGCGTGCCCACGGTGATCGAGCTCGGTTGTGCCGACCCGGACGAACCCTGCCGCCTGCCGGTCGGGCTGCAATCCGATCCCTACCTGAAGCAGGTCGTGTCACGTACCATCGAGGCAGGCGTGCGGCGCGGCGGAGAGGATGGGGCGGTCGGCGCCAGCGTCTTCCGCACCGTGAACCGCGACGACATCCTGTTCGGGCGGGCAGGGCTCACGCGGGCCGGCTATTTCTCGAATTTCGCCCGCACGGTGCACCAAGGCGTGGAACTCAGCTGGTCCCTGCGCCGCGGCGCCCTGGAAGCGCAAGCAGGCTACAGCTTCCTGGACGCCGCCTATGGCGCCGCCGGCACGCTGTTCACGGGCGCCCGTTCCGTGCCGGTGGAGCACGGCACCCGCATCGCCGGCCTGCCGCGCCATACCCTCAAGCTGGATCTCGGCTGGAAGGCCAGCCCGGCCCTGGTGCTCGGCTCGGAGCTGCGCGCGGTCTCGCGCATGGGGAGCCAGGGCAACGAGGACGGCCTGGTCGAGGATGGTGAAGAGGATGCGCGTGCCGACTGGAGCATCGGCGGCCACGCGCTGCTGAACCTGCACGCCAACTGGACACCTGCGCCTGGCTGGCAGGTGTTCGCCAGGATCGCGAACGTCCTGGACCGGCGCGTTGAGAGCTTCGGCTCCCTGGCCGTCGACCTGTTCCCGGACGGCCGCCTGCTGCAGCCGCATGCTGGGCCGGTGGAGCCGGCGATCACGCGCTTCGTCGCACCCGGCGCGCCGCGCACCCTGACGGCCGGGGTGCGCTACCGCTTTTAGAACTGATACCGGGCGCTCACGCCCATGACCCAGTTGCGTCCCGGCGCCGCTTCGTAATAGCGGCGGTTGGCGTCGCCGACAATCACCGAGCCGACATAGGTGCGGTCGAACATGTTGTTCAGCCGCGCGAACTGCTTGAAGCGCCAGCCGCCCAGCTGCTGGCTGGCCTGCACCCGGGCGTTGACGATCGCATAGCCGGGCGCCGGCGTCATCGTGTTGGTGTCCTCCGCGTAGACGCGGCCGTTGGCGATGGTCTCGAGCGCCGCGCCGAAGCGTCCTTCGCGCTCTTTCCAGCCGAATTCGCCGTACAGGCTGGTCTTGGGGATGCCCGGCAGGCGGCTGCCCTCGGGCACCGCGCCGAAGCCCTCGTCATAGACCGCGCGTAGCACCGTGAGCGCGAGGCGGGCATTGAAGCCGGCGCCCAGCTCGGCGTCGAGCGACAGTTCGCCGCCCTGGCGCAGGGTGGCGCTGGCATTGCGGTAGCTGGTGCGGCCGCCCGAGGAGCTGTCGACGACCAGTTCGCCCTTGGTGCGCACCTGGAACAGCGCCGCATTAATGCGCGCGCGCTCGCCCATCATGGCCTTGAAGCCCGCCTCGAGGTGGGTGCCCACCGCCGGATCGAGCCGGAAGTTGAAGCCTGCGCCGCTGCCTGAATAGAACAATTCGTTCAAGGTCGGCGCCTCGAAGCCGCGCGCCGCGCTGGCATACACGTTCAGCGCGGGCGATACCTTGTACAGCACGCCGACCAGCGGCGTGGTGTGGCGGTAGTCGACGCTGCCGCTGTCGTTGCCATTCGATAGGAACTTATCCTCGACGTCGAACTTCAGGCGGCTGCGCCGCACTCCGCCGGTGAGCACCCATTGGCCGCGTTCCCACTCCAGCTGGGCGTAGGGATCGGCGCTGCTCACCTCATTCAGTTCGTCGCGCCGCAAATTTCCCTTCACGCCGAAGGTGGGCCCCACGAAGTTCTCGAAGCCTTGGCGCGCATCGCGCGAACGGGCCAGCTCCAGGCCCAGGGTAGCGCGCAGGGTGCCGCCGGCCAGCTCGCGCACCAAGCGCCAGTTGGCGTCGACGCCATGGAAATCGCGATCGAAGTCGACCACGCCGCCCGAATGGCTGGCCGGCGCCTGGAAGCCGCGCGAGAACGACTGGTACTGGATCACGCGGCGGTTGCCGTCATACGCCGTCACCTGCAGGCGGTCCGGCCCGAAGCGGCTTTCCCAAGATACGCCGAACTGCTTGTGGTCGATGCTCTTGCGCGTGTCGTAGCGCTCCGCCAGGGTGCGCTGGGGCGAGAGCGTGTCGGTGGTGTCGATCTCGCCGGCGCGCGGATCGCGCTGGTAGGTGGCCCAGGTCACGCCCAGCGGATCCTGGGTGTCGTCCTGGCGCAGGCCGCTGGCCGTCAATACGAGCCGGCTGCTGGCCGAGGGAGCGAAGGTCAGCTTGGCGTAGGCCTGGTCGCGGGTGGCGGCGCTGTGGTCGCGGAAGCCGTCGGTCTCGAAGCGCGAGGCGTCGAGCAGGTAGCCGAACGCGCCGCTGCTGCCCTCGGCGTTGACGTCGGTCTTGCGCAGGCCGTCGCTGCCGGCGGCGAAGTTGGCCTCGACCGAGGGCCGCCCTTTGGGATCGCGGGTGAACAGCTGGACCACACCGCCGGAATGGTTGCCATACAAGGCGGAGAAGGGGCCGCGCAGCACTTCGATGCGCTCGGCCATGTCGAGATTGAAGGTCGCGGCCTGGCCCTGGCCGTCCGGCATCGTGGCCGGAATGCCGTCCGCCACCAGGCGCACGCCGCGCACGCCGAAAGCCGAGCGGGCGCCGAAGCCGCGCGAGGAAATCTGCAAATCCTGCGCATAGTTCTGGCGGTCGCGCGCCACCAGGCCCGGCACCGCGGCCAGGGCCTCGGAGGCGTTCACGCGCGGCTGGGTGTCGCGGATCTGGGCGGCGTCGATCACGTCGATGGCGGCAGGGAGGTCGAAACTCGTGTGCTCGGCGCGGGTGCCGCTGACCACGACCACGTTCAGGGGGCCTTCCGGCTCATCGGCGCTGGCTGCCAGCGGCCAGCATGCGCATGCGGCGGCGATCAGGTTCAGGCGTAAAACGTGTTGCTTCATCCGGTCTCCAGTCTGTCGGTGGTCCGCCTCCCGCAGGCGGGCCGTGTTATCCCGTCAAGCAATATACCTGCCATCGCGAAAACGTGATGCGCCAAGCTGCGTTTTCAGGACAGTCAGGCTGGCGGGTTGTTCAACTTTTGAACAGGTGTTGCAGGAGCCGATGTTCCGTGTGCGACGTTGCGGAACGGTTTACAGAGGGAGAGGGGGCGCCGCGGTCGCGGCTGGCACGCCCCTTGCGAAAGGATCACCTGCCATGGAGCCCGTTGCCGCCAACGGAAAAATCAACAACCTAGGGGATGACATGAATCTCGCGGACATCAATAAGCTGGGCGTCGCCAATCCATTCAAGCAGCGTTACGACAACTTCATCGGCGGCCGCTTCGTGGCCCCGAGCAAGGGCGAGTACTTCCCCAACATCACGCCGATCACCGGCCAGCCTTTCTGCGAGGTGGCGCGCTCCAGCGCCGAGGACATCGAGCTGGCGGTGGACGCCGCCCACGCCGCCAGGGATGCCTGGGGCAAGACGTCGCCGGCCGAGCGTGCGCGCATCCTGAACAAGATCGCCGACCGCATGGAAGAGAACCTCACCATGCTGGCCACCGCCGAGACCATCGACAACGGCAAGCCGATCCGCGAGACGACGGCCGCCGACATCCCGCTGGCGATCGACCACTTCCGCTACTTCGCCGGCGCCATCCGCGCCCAGGAGGGCTCGATCGCCCAGATCGATCACGAGACCTATGCCTACCACTTCCACGAGCCGCTGGGCGTGGTCGGCCAGATCATCCCCTGGAATTTCCCGATCCTGATGGCGGTCTGGAAGCTGGCCCCGGCCCTGGCGGCCGGCAACTGCGTGGTATTGAAGCCTGCCGAGCAGACCCCGGCCTCGATCATGGTGCTGATGGAGCTGATCGCCGACCTGCTGCCGGCCGGCGTGGTCAACGTCGTCAACGGTTTCGGCCTGGAAGCCGGCAAGCCGCTAGCCTCCAGCAAGCGTATCGCCAAGATCGCCTTCACCGGCGAGACCGGCACCGGCCGCCTGATCATGCAATACGCAGCCCAGAACCTGATCCCCGTCACCCTGGAGCTGGGCGGCAAGTCGCCCAACATCTTCTTCGAAGACGTCATGGACCAGGACGACGCTTTCTTCGACAAGTGCCTGGAAGGCTTCGCCATGTTTGCTCTGAACCAGGGCGAGGTCTGCACCTGCCCCTCGCGCGTGCTGGTGCAGGAATCGATCTACGAGGCCTTCATGGAGCGCGCGCTGGCGCGCGTGGCCGCGATCAAGCAGGGCAATCCGCTCGACAGCGCGACCATGATCGGCGCCCAGGCCTCGCAGGAACAGCTGGAAAAGATCCTGTCCTACCTCGACATCGGCCGCCAGGAGGGCGCCCAGGTACTGGCGGGCGGCGAACGCCATGTGCAGCAGGGCGAACTGGCAGGCGGCTACTACGTGCGCCCGACCGTGTTCAAGGGCGACAACGCGATGCGCATCTTCCAGGAAGAGATCTTCGGGCCGGTCGTTTCCGTCACCACCTTCAAGGATGAAGAAGATGCGCTGCGCATCGCCAACGACACCCTGTACGGGCTCGGCGCCGGGCTGTGGACGCGCGACACTTCGCGCGCCTTCCGCGTCGGCCGGGCGATCCAGGCCGGCCGCGTGTGGACCAACTGCTACCACCTGTACCCGGCGCACGCGGCCTTCGGGGGCTACAAGCAGTCGGGCATCGGCCGCGAGAACCACAAGATGATGCTCGACCACTACCAGCAGACCAAGAACCTCCTGGTCAGCTACAGCCCCAACGCGCTCGGCTTCTTCTGAGCCATATGAACAGCGCGCCCGCCCGCGTGGTCGCCACCGCCGCCGCACTGGAGCTGATCGGCCAGCTGCGCCGGCGGCACGGCCCGGTCATGTTCTTCCAGTCCGGCGGCTGCTGCGACGGCAGCGCGCCGATGTGCTACCCGGACGGCGAGTTCGCCGTCAGCGACAGCGACGTCCGCCTGGGAGAGCTGGATGGCGCGCCCTTCTACATCGGCGCCGGGCAGTTCGCCTACTGGGCGCATACCCAGCTGATCATCGACGTCGTCGCCGGCAACGGCGGCATGTTCTCGCTCGATAACGGAACCGGACAACGTTTCCTGACCCGCTCTCGCCTGTTCAGCGACGAGGAGCTGCAGCTGCTGCCTGCCCCGGTGACCGGGGCGCCGACCGATTTTGCAACCCGTCCGCCGAGCGGCGGACCACTTTGACAAGAAAGATGCCATGAAAACGAGAGCCGCCATTGCGTGGAAAGCCGGAGAACCCCTGAGCATCGCCGAAGTAGACCTGGAAGGGCCGCGCGCCGGCGAAGTCCTGGTCGAGATCAAGGCGACCGGGATCTGCCACACCGATTACTACACCCTGTCCGGCGCCGACCCGGAAGGGATCTTCCCGGCCATCCTCGGCCACGAAGGCGCAGGCGTGGTGCTGGAGACCGGCCCCGGCGTCACCTCGGTCAAGAGCGGCGACCACGTGATCCCGCTGTACACGCCGGAATGCCGGCAGTGCAAATTCTGCCTCTCGCGCAAGACCAACCTGTGCCAGTCGATCCGCTCCACGCAGGGCCGCGGCCTGATGCCGGACGCCACCTCGCGCTTTTCTCTGGACGGCAAGCCGATCTACCACTACATGGGCACCTCGACCTTCTCGAACTACATTGTGGTGCCGGAGATCGCGCTGGCCAAGATCCGCGAAGACGCGCCTTTCGACAAGGCCTGCTACATCGGCTGCGGCGTGACCACGGGCGTGGGCGCGGTGGTGTTCTCGGCCAAGGTGGAGGCGGGGGCCAATGTGGTGGTGTTCGGCCTGGGCGGCATCGGCCTGAACGTGATCCAGGGCGCGCGCATGGTGGGCGCCGACAAGATCATCGGCGTCGACATCAATCCCGGCCGGGTCGAGATCGCCCGCAAGTTCGGCATGACGCATTTCGTCAACCCCAACGATGTGGGCAACATCGTCGACCACATCGTACAGCTGACCGACGGCGGCGCCGACTTCTCCTTCGAATGCATCGGCAACACGACCGTGATGCGCCAGGCGCTCGAGTGCACGCATAAGGGCTGGGGCCAGTCCTTCATCATCGGCGTCGCCGCCGCCGGCCAGGAAATCAGCACGCGTCCCTTCCAGCTGGTCACGGGGCGCCAGTGGAAGGGATCCGCCTTCGGCGGCGCGCGCGGGCGCACCGACGTGCCGAAAATCGTCGACTGGTACATGGAAAACAAGATCAACATCGACGACCTGATCACCCACACCTTGCCGCTCGATCGCATCAACGAGGGCTTCGAGCTGATGAAGAGCGGGCAGTCGATCCGCTCGGTGGTGCTGTACTGAGCAAGCCGCAGTCCGATTCCAACCAACGAACAGGGAGACGAACATGAATGAGGCAGTCAAGATCCATCCGGCCGTCGACAACGGCATACCACCTGCGGAACCCGGCTTTTCCGGCGGCACGCTGAGCTGCCGCTGCGCGGCCAATCCGGTGACGGTCGAAATCAGGAGCCAGGTGGCGCACAACCACGTGTGCGGCTGCACCAAGTGCTGGAAGCCGAACGGCTCGCTGTTCTCGCAGATCGCCGTGGTCGGGCGCGACCACGTCAAGGTGACGGCCAACGAAGACAAGCTCCAGGTCGTGGACCAGGACGCGACGATCAAGCGCCATGCCTGCCGCGACTGCGGCGTGCACATGTATGGGCGGATCGACAATTCCGGCCACGCCTTCTATGGCCTGGATTTCGTGCACACCGAACTGTCGAAGGAACGCGGCTGGTCGCCGCCGGAATTCGCCGCCTTCGTGTCCTCGATCATCGAGTCGGGCGCGCGGCCGGAAAACATGGGGGCGGTGCGCGCCCGCCTCAACGAACTGGGACTGCCGCCTTACGACGCGCTGTCGCCGGCGCTGATGGACGCCATCTCGACCCACGTCGCCAGGCAGCGCGGCGTGCTCAAGGACGCGTAAGGAGAGCGGCTGCCGGCAGCCCGGCAGCCGCCTGCTGCGCAACTCACCGGAGACAAGAATGAAGCGATCCTTCCTGCTGCTGTCGCTGGCGCTGGCCGTGGCAATCAGCACCCCGCTGGCGGCGCACGCCGACGACTTCCCCACCAGCGGCCGCGTGGAGTACGTGCTCGAGTGCATGCAGAAGCACGACGGCAAGTACGAATATCTCTACAAGTGCTCCTGCGTGATCGACCACATCGCCAGGGAGATGACGTACGACGACTACGTGGCGATGTCGACCGCCCTGCGCAACCAGACCATGGGCGGCGAGCGCGGCGCAGTGTTCCGCGATCCGGCTCCGGTCAAGGACATGGCCAACAAGTACAAGGCGCTCCAGGCCAGCGCCAACAAGGCCTGCTACGTGACGCAGCGCTGAAGGCTGTGTCGTGGATGGCGCAGCGCGCGGCGCGACTGTCCCGAATCTGAACATGGCGCCGCGCAGCAGGAGGGGCAGGGCGCAGGGCAAGGACACTGGCACATTCTGTGCTGTGGGAAGGGTGGGACATCCCCACATCGATGTTTGCATGGCTACACAGGTCGGACCGCTGATAAAAACCATAGGAGACTCAACCATGTCATTCCCAATAAGACTCATCCGCTGGTGGCCGTGCCTGGCACTGGCTGCCGGCCCGGCGCTAGCCGCCGACTCCGATGTCGAGAAGCTGACCAAGGACCCGAAGAACTGGGCTATGCAGTCCGGTAACATGGCGAACCACCGCTACAGCGAACTCAAACAGATCAACAGCAAGAACGCCAAGAACCTGCAGGTGGCCTGGACCTTCTCCACCGGCGTGCTGCGCGGCCACGAAGGCGGCCCCCTGGTGATCGGCGACACGCTCTACATCCACAGCCCCTTCCCGAACAAGGTCTTCGCGGTGTCGCTGGAAGACCAGTCGATCCGCTGGAAGTACGAACCGAAGCAGGACCCGACCGTGATTCCGGTGATGTGCTGCGACACGGTCAACCGCGGCGTCGCCTACGCCAACGGCAAGATCTTCCTGCAGCAGGCCGACACCACGCTGGTGGCGCTCGACGCCAAGACCGGCGCCGAGCTGTGGAAGACCAAGGTGGGCGATCCGAAGCTCGGCGAAACCACCACCAACACCCCGCACGTCTTCAAGGACAAGGTCCTGACCGGCATCAGCGGCGGCGAATTCGGCGTGCGTGGCCGCGTGACGGCCCACGACATCAACACCGGCAAGGTGGTATGGCGCGCCTACAGCACCGGCCCGGACAACGAATTGCTGGTCGACCCGGCCAAGACCATGACCTGGACCGACGGCAAGATGGCGCCGATCGGCCCGGATTCCTCGCTCAAGAGCTGGCAGGGCGACCAGTGGAAGCTGGGCGGCGGCACCACCTGGGGCTGGTACAGCTACGACCCGGAGACCAACCTGGTCTACTACGGCACCGGCAACCCGAGCACCTGGAACCCGCGCCAGCGCCCCGGCGACAACAAGTGGTCGATGACCATCTTCGCGCGCGATCTCGACAGCGGCCAGGCCAAGTGGGTCTACCAGATGACCCCGCACGACGAGTGGGACTATGACGGCGTCAACGAAATGATCCTGGCCGACATCAAGGTCAAGGGCCAGCCGCGCAAGGCGCTGGTGCACTTCGACCGCAACGGCTTCGCCTACACGATGGACCGCGTGAGCGGCGAGCTGCTGGTGGCCGAGAAATTCGATCCGAAAGTGAACTGGGCGACCCACGTCGACATGAAGAGCGGCCGTCCGCAGGTGGTGGCCAAGTACAGCACCGACAAGAACGGCCCCGATTTCAACACCAAGGGCATCTGCCCGTCGGCCCTGGGCACCAAGGACCAGCAGCCGGCCACCTATTCGCGCAAGACCGGCCTGTTCTACGTGCCGACCAACCACGTGTGCATGGACTACGAGCCCTTCCAGATCGAGTACACGGCCGGCCAGCCCTATGTCGGCTCGACCCTGTCGATGTACGCGGCGCCGGAAAGCCACGGCGGCCTGGGTAACTTCATCGCCTGGGATGCCGGCACCGGCAAGATCGTCTGGTCCAAGCCGGAGAAATTCTCGGTGTGGAGCGGCGCGCTGTCCACCGCCGGCGACGTGATCTTCTACGGCACCCTGGAAGGCCACGTGAAGGCGGTCGACCACAACGGCAAGGAACTGTGGAAGTTCAAGACCCCGTCCGGGATCATCGGCAACGTCCACACATGGGAGTACAAGGGCAAGCAATACATCGGCGTGCTGTCGGGGATCGGCGGCTGGGCGGGCATCGGCCTGGCGGCCGGCCTGACCAAGGGCACCGAGGGCCTGGGCGCGGTGGGCGGCTACAAGGACCTGGCCAAGTACACCGAGCTGGGTGGCGTGCTGACCGTGTTCGCCCTGCCTGACAACAAGTGATGGTTCCTCCGCGCCGCGCCTTCACCGGCGCGGCGCGCTTTGATCGACACCGGGAATACTATGAACAAACTGAAGAACCGAGCCTGGACCGCGGCGCTGTGCTGCGTCCTGGCAACGCTGCCCGCAGTGGCGGCCGGACCCGCCCAGGCGGGAGGCAACACACCCTACACGGTGGCGGAAGGTAACAAGGTGGATGCCCAGACCCTGAGCGGCTGGAAGACCTGGCGCGCGATGGCCTGCGAACGCTGCCACGGCGCGGCGCAGGAAGGCATGGTCGGCCCGTCGCTGGTGGACAGCCTGAAGGTGCTCAACAAGGACCAGTTCAAGGCGGTGGTGCTGAAAGGACGGATCGAGAAGGGCATGCCGAATTTCGACGGCAGCAAGATGGTGACCGAGAACATCGACAACCTCTATGGCTACCTGAAAGGGCGCTCGGACGGCGCGATCGAACCGGGCCGCCTGCAGGAGATCGGTAAATGACGTGGCGCTCGCCGCTGGCTGGACTGGCCTGCATCCTCGCCTGCGCCGGCGCGCCGGCGGCCGCCCAATCCGCGCCAGGCCAGGACAAGGTCTTGCGGGTCTGCCAGGACCCCAACAACCTGCCCCTGTCGAACCGGGCAGGGGAGGGTTTCGAGAACAAGATTGCCGCATTGCTGGCGCAGCAGCTGGGCTGGAAGCTCGAACACACCTGGTATCCGCAGCGGATGGGCTTCATCCGCAATACCCTGCGCGCCAAGGAAGAGAATACCGACCGCTTCAAGTGCGACCTGGTCACGGGCGTCGCCAAGGGCTTCGACATGGGCGCCACCACGCATTCCTATTACCGCTCCAGCTACGCCATGGCCTACGTCAAGGGCCACGGCCTGGATGGCGTGCGTACGCTGGACGACCTGATGGCGCTGGACGCCGGCCAGCGCAGGAAGCTGCGCATCGCGGTCTTCGCCGGTTCGCCGCTCACGGAATGGCTGCTGCAGAACCACCTGATGGAGCAGGTTACCTGGTACCAGAGCCAGACCGGCGATGCCGGCCAATACCCCGGCGAGGTGATCGAGAAGGACCTGGCCGGCGGCAAGATCGACCTGGCCTTCGCCTGGGGACCCATCGCCGGCTACTTCGCCAGGAATGCGCGCGCGGAGCCGATTGTCGCCGTTCCGCTGGCGTCGCGCCCCGGCATGAAGTTCGATTTCGAGATCGCGATGGCGGTTCGCCATGGCGACAAGGATTTCCGCGCGCTGATCGACAAGCTGCTCGACGCCAACCAGGGGCAGATCCACGCGATCCTCGAACAATACGGCGTCCCGCTGCTGGAATTGCCGCAGCCGCAGCCTTCCCGACCCTGAGGACAGCATGATCCGTTTTCCAAGCTTAGTGCGGGCCGGACCGGCGTTCCTGTTTGCCCTGGCCGCCCTTGCCGGCCCGGCGAGCTCCCAGCCGGTATCGCCCGCCGAGGTCCTGCTGTTCGAAACCGACCACCTGGCGCGCACCAGGGCGCCGGCGACCCTGACCTACGACTTCCGCAAGGTCAGCAACGTTGAAGCCGGATTCACCGACACGGTCGAGCTGGGCCTGACGCGGGAAGCGGGACGCATGCACGCCCGCCTGCGCTTTCTCTCCGGCGAGCGTCAGCGCGAGGTGCCGGACATCGACGATGTGCACGGCAACCCGGTGCTGCTCGGCTTCCTGGAGCGCGACATCGCCGAGATGAAGCGCCTGACGGGCGGATCGACGACCTACTTCCGCAAGCGCATCCGGATGGCGCTGGCCCAGGGGACTGAGATCACGCGGCAGCCGATCACATTCCAGGGCAAGACGCATGAGGCCAAGGTGGTGCGCATCCAGCCCTACCTGGACGATCCCATGCATGCGCGCTTCGAGCAGTACGTGCGCAAGACGTACACCTTCGTCCTGAGCGACGAGGTGCCGGGCGGGGTGTACCGGATTACCACCTCCCTGGCGAACGACGGCGGACGGGTGATCCGCACAGCGGCCGGCGCGGGCCAGGGAGGCGAGGCGCCGGCCATCGACGAAACGCTCACCCTGGTCAAGGCGGTCGACAAGCGCTGAATGTGGCGCGACCGACGCCTGGACATGGAATCAGCCGGAGGAAGCGATGGCGCGGTTGAAAGTATTCGCATTCGATTACGCCATGGCCGGCGGCCCAAGGGCACGCGCCCTGCCGGGAGCGCTCAGCCAGCAGGGCGCCATGCTGCTGCACGCCTTGCTGGCCGACCTGGCCGCCTTGCCGGACGTCGAACTCCACACCATGCCGGCCGCCGATGCTCCCGGACCGTCCGGCGCCTCGCTCGCCGGGCAGGGTTTCAGCCAGCGTTTCGACGCCTGTCTGCAGGCGGCGGACGCCGTCTGGCCCCTGGTCCTCGAAGCCGGCCTGCTGGAAGACCTGTCGCGCGACATCCTGCGTGGCCAGCGGATCCTGCTGGGCAGCGCGCCGGGCGCCGTGCGCGTCACGGCCAGCAAGCTCAGGACGGCGCGCGCGCTGGCCGACGGCGGCGTGCCGGCCGTGCCGACCTTCAGCCCGCATGCGTCCTTGCCGGACGGGGAAGGAGCCTGGGTCGTCAAACCGGACGATGGCGCCGGCTGCCTCGACACCCGCCTGTTCAGCGACCGCGCGGCGGCCCTTGCCCACGTCCGCGCCAGCGCCGCGCAAGACTATGTGCTGCAGCCCTTCGTCGCGGGAGAATTGGGCAGCCTGTCCCTGGTCTGCTGCGACGGCAAGGCCTGGGTGCTGGCCTGCAACCGCGAACGCGTGGCGGTGCGCGACAACCGCTTCCACTTCCTGGGCAGCACGGTGAACGGACTCGATGACGCGGACGGTGCGCTCGCTGGCCTGGCGCAGCAGGTGGCGGCGGCGCTGCCCACGCTGTGGGGCTATGTCGGGGTGGACTTCATCCGCAATGCCGACGGTGTCCTCGTGCTCGACGTGAATCCGAGGCTGACCGCCGCTTACGCGGGGCTGAGCGCCTCGATCGGCCGCAATCCGGCGGGACTGGTCATTGATTTGCTCAAAGGGGCGGCCGCGCCTGCGGCGCCGCTGGCGCGCCGCGCAGTGTGCGTCGACGTCGCCAGCCTCGGCCAGCCCTGGCCGCTGAGCTGATCGGCTACCTGATCACCACACCCCAGGGCAGCTTGCCGACGGCGATGTCGCGCAGCTTGGTGCGGCTGGCGGTGTCGATCACCGACACGTTGTGGCTGCGGCCGTTGGCGACGTAGAGCTTTTTGCCGTCGGGCGTCAGGGCCATGTTCCAGGGGCGCTGGCCGACCGGGATGGTGGCCACGACCTGGTGGGTGGCGGTGTCGATCACCGACACGTTGGCGTCGCCGCCGTTGGACACGTACACCTGGCGGCCGCTCGGATGCACGGCGATGCCGTTGGCGCGCAGCCCGGCCTTGATGCGGGCGACGATGGCGAAGCTGCTGGTATCGATGACGAACACTTCGTTGGCGTTCTCGGCCGCGATATAGGCGCGGCTGCCGTCCGGCAGGAAGCCGATGCCGCGCGGGCGGGCGCCGACCGCCACCTGGGCCACCTGCTTGCGGCCGGCGAAATCGATGATGTCGACGGCGTCGCCTTCTTCCGCACTGACGAACAGCAGGCGGCCGTTGGGACTGAACACGGCGTGCTCCGGGTTCTTGCCGTGCACGGGAATCGAAAACGCCAGCGCGTTGCTGCGGGTGTCGGTGACTGCAATTTCGTTCTTGCCCTCGATGGCGGCGACGACCCAGCGCCCATCGGGAGAGATCGAGACGCCTTCGGGCGACTCGCCCAGGGCCACCGCGGCGCCCAGCTTGCGCGCGCCCAGGTCGACCAGCTGCAGGCGGTTGTTCGGCTGGTCGCTCACGTACAGCCAGCGTCCGTCCCCGCCGACGGCCAGTCCCCGCGGCTTGGCGCCGCCCGGCATTTCGGCCACCACTTCATCCTTCGCGGTATCGATCACGGAAATCGTGCCGGCGCCTTCGTTCGGGACATAGGCGAACGGTGCGGCGAACAGGGCGGACGGCACGCCGGCGGCGAAAGCCAGCACGGCGGCGGAAAGGTGGCGAAGAGGCGGTGTGCTCATGCAGTCTCCATGTCAGTGAAAGGGCGACTTGTCGGGATGCTGGATGTTCAGGCGCTGCAGCTTGCGGTACAGGGTATTGCGGCTGATGTTGAGTTCGCGGGCGACGCAGCTCATGTTCCACTGGTGGCGGCGCAGTTCCTGCAGCAGCACCTCGCGTTCGGCGCTCTCGAGCGGTGTCAGTGTGGTATCGGAGAGGCCGGCGATCTCCGGGACCGGTGCGGAAACGGGAACGATCGGGACGGCGGAGTCCTGCCGGAGTTCGTGCCGGTACTCCGGGGGCAAGTCGCGCAGGCCGAGGCGGTTCGATTCGCGCAGAGCGACCATCGTGCGCAGCAAGTGGCGCAGCTGGCGCACGTTGCCGGGCCAGCGCTGCCGGTCCAGCGCGTCCAGCAGAGGCTCCTCGAGCTCGACGTGGCTGCCGTCGTCGCTTTCCTGGGCCAGGATATGCGCGATCAGCGCGCGGCGGTCGGCGCGCTCGCGCAAGGGCGGCATGCACATCGTGACGCCTTGCAGCCGGTAATAGAGGTCTTCACGGAATTCTCCGGTCTCGATCTTCTTTGCCAGGTTGCAGTGAGTGGCGCTGACCAGGCGGATGTCGAGCTTGACGGGCGTCTCGGCGCCGAGCGGGACCACCTCGCGCTCTTCCAGCACCCGCAACAGGCGCGCCTGCAGGGCGAAGGGCATGTCGCCGATCTCGTCCAGGAACAGGGTGCCGCCATTGGCCTGCAGCAGCTTGCCGCGCTGGCCATCCTTGCCGGCCCCGGTGAAGGCGCCGGCGCGGTAACCGAAGAGCTCGCTTTCGATCAGGGATTCCGGTATCGATGCACAATTAATCGCCACGAAAGGCCGGTCGGCCCGTGGGCCGGACAGATGCATGGCGCGCGCGAACACTTCCTTGCCGGTGCCGGTTTCGCCCAGCAGCACGGCCGCGACGTTGCGCTCGGCGATGCGTTTGGCGGTCGCCACGTGGGCGGCCATCACCGGGTCGCCGAATTCGATGCTGTCCAGCGCGTTGATGGTTTGTGGTGGGGTGGCGGGCAGGGCGCGCGGCGCCCGCCGCATCGACGGCGTGGTCACCGGCTGGACCATCACGGCGAAGAAGCGCGCGCTGTTGCGCACTTCGAAGATCGGCACCGGGTGGTAGGCGCCGCGGACGCTGCTGTCCACCAGGCCGGCAAAGGTCACGTTGAACAGTTCGCCGATATCGCGCCCGACGATCTCGGCCGGGCTGGTGAACCCGAGCTGGAGCAGGGCGCCGCGGCTGGCGGCCAGCACGGTGCCCGTCACGCTCATGGCGATCGCGCCTTCGTTCAGGGTGCCGACGAACTCCGGGCGGTTGTGGAAGCGCAGGATGTAGTCGTGGCGGAAGTGGTTCAGAAAGACCCGGTTTTCGATCATCTGCACCGACATGCAGACCAGGGCCAGCGTATGCTGCTGGGCGCGGTGCGATTCGCCGGAGGCGTCGAGCACGCCGACCAGTTCGCCTTCATGGTCGAAGATCGGGGCGGCGGCGCAGCTCAGGCCGATATTGCGGGACAGGTAGTGCTCATCCTGGTGGACGGTCAGGGGGCGGCGCTCGATCAGGCAGGTGCCCATCCCGTTCGTCCCCTGCACGCGTTCGCTCCAGATGGCGCCCTGGGTGAGGCCGGTCTTCGAGGCGGCGTGGGTGAAGGCAGGATCGCCGAAGTAGTTGAGCAGGACGCCGTCGCGATCAGTCAGCATGATGGCGTAACCGGAGCCGGCGAGCTGCTGGTAGAGGTTCTCCATCTCGATCCGCGCGACCGACTGGACGCCGGCGAGGCGCTCCTGGCGTTCGAGCAGTTCGACGTGCGCGACCACTTCGGGCTCCGCGCAGGTGCCGGGATCGAGCTGGTATTCGTTGAGACATCGGATCCAGGAACGTGTGATGCGGCTCCCGCTGTTGCCACTGAGATCGGTACCGATTCGGCCTTGGACGACCGAACGGACGCGCTTGACGTGTTCCACGGCAAACTTCGACATGCTGTCTCCTGGTCCGCAACTGACGCCGTGCCGGAGCAGGGCTGCCGTTGCTTGTTGGACTGTTATATGAGCCTGGCAACGTTAACTCTTATATACGGGAGAATACACCTTTAAGTTTGAAATTGTCCCGATACTTTAGTCGGGGAAACCTCTATGGGCGCCGAAGATACATTCGTCTCTAAACGAAGCCGAGTCATGGGAACTAAAGTTCGTATTTACATTCCCTAAGGCATCCATGGCGCATGCCGATGGAAACACAACAGTTAAAGTGCCACTTGCGCGGACCGTAGCCGGTTTGCTATAGTTCGCCTCCGCTTCGGCGCTGGTCGAAAAACGTTAACGTAATCAAGTGCTTACGATGACGCGACCGGCAGGCAGAAATGCAACGAAGTGGACGAGGGGTTGACGAGTTAAGCGAAACACTGCATAATCTCATTCCTCTGCTGCTGACGAACACAACGCTTCGTCGAACGAGCAAGCAGTACAGAACA
>NZ_JAGKSG010000062.1:0-20501 GCF_018119385.1 Massilia sp. AB1
CGCCAGCCGAACTCCCCAGCCGTACGGCTTCGCCCTTGTCAGCGATCTTTACAGCCGAAATTGGGTCAATGTTGCATGAACAAAGGCAAGAGCATCGCGCGCCAGACTCCGCTCACTCTGATCAGTAATTCCATCCCGGCGACATACGAGAATACGTCGATCGCCAGCATCGATTTCATTGTCGACCAGCTTTACACATGAGCCAGGAGCTGAGCAGTTTCTGCGGCCTTAGCCTCTGCCGTACGTACAGGCACGCTTTATGCTGAATGAATAGCAAACCCTGCGGAAGGAGAAGTCATGAAACGTCTTGCCCTCAGCTTGTGTACATCCTTGCTACTGTTGTGTGCCGGCGCCGCGCACGCGGACATCATCCGCTACGAGGCGAACCTGAGCGGTGCGGCCGAAGACCCGCCAAACGCATCGCCCGCCACCGGCTTCACGACGGTATTCATCGACGATGCGACCAACATGATGACCGTGAACGCGAGCTTTTCCGGTTTAATGGGGCCGACAACGGCTTCGCACATCCATTGCTGCACGGTGGATCCATCCGACGGTACTGCCGGCGTTGCGACCTCGCTGCCGACCTTCCCCGCCTTCCCGCTCGGCGTTACCTCGGGGAGCTACACGGAGGTGTTCGACCTGCTGAACGCAAGCACCTACAACATCAATTTCATCAATGCCAACGGCGGAAGCGTGGACAGCGCCCGCCTGGCCTTGCTTGCCGGTCTCGCCTCTGGCCGGGCCTACCTGAACATCCATACGTCCGTTGTCCGGGCCGGGGAAATCCGCGGCTTCCTCACCGAGGTGCCGGAGCCGGGCGGCGTGATGGTGTTCGGGATTGGCGTGGCCAGCCTGGCCATGCTGCGGCGCCGGCGCGTGTACGTCCGCTAGGCCGGCGGCCGCGATCGTGTGGCGGCAGGCTCCCGCAGCCTGCGCCACATCGGCGCGACACGGTTAAAGAAAGTTGACAATGCATGCCTGAATTGCAATATGCTAGGGCGCTCCATGACACGTCGAGAGGCTCCCCGTATGGCATGCATCGTGTGTGGTAATCCTCAAATGGCCGGGCTCGCCGGCTGGCACGCAACCTGTCCCGCCTGCAGTTACGAGAGCGCCGCCCTCACTCCCGCCATCAACGCCCACACCGGGCCCGAGGTCAACGAGGCCGAGCGCGAAGCGGGGCTCAAGGCGCTGCGCCTGGAGAACTTCAAGACCATCGTCCACTACGCGAAGAAGCATGCGCGGCCGCAGGCTCGCCGCCTGCTGGACGTCGGCAGCGCCCACGGCTGGTTCCTGGAAACGGCGCGCGCGGATTTCGACGTGCTCGGCGTCGAGCCCGACGCCGTGGTCGGCAGCCGCGCCGCTGCGCGCGGACTGCCGGTGCGTTCCGGTTATTTCCCCGACGTGCTGGCGGAAGGAGAGCGCTTCGACGTGATCGTGTTCAACGACGTCATCGAGCATATCCCCGACATCCGCAGCGCGCTGGCCGCCTGCCGCGAGCGGCTCGACGAGGGCGGCATCCTCATCCTCAACCTGCCCAACAGCCGCGGCTTCTTCTACCGCCTGTCGAAACTGATCGCCCGCCTGGGCTGGCGCGCGCCTTTCGAGCGCCTGTGGCAGAAAGACCTGCCGTCGCCGCATGTCCACTACTTCAATGCGCGCAACCTGTGCCAGCTGGTGGCGGGGCAGGGCTTCGAACTGGCCGAGGCCGCCGAGCTGCCCGCCCTGCGCGCCAGGGGATTGCTGGAGCGGCTGCGCTGCGCCGGCAACGTGCCGCCCCTGTCGCTCTACGCGCAGTACGTGGCGATCATGGCCGCCATCCCGGTGCTGCGCATGTTCCCCAGCGATATCATCGTCGGCGTATTCAGAAAAAAAGCCGCAGGCTGAGTGCCTGCGGCTTTTCATTGCGCTGGAGACGAATCAGCGGTTGGCGTTCGCGTTGGCGATCTGGTTGCCGATGATGCCGCCGCCGATCACGCCGGCCACGGTGGCCAGCTTCTTGCCGTTGCCGCCGCCGATCTGGTTGCCGATCAGGCCGCCGATCACGGCGCCGGTGCCGATGCCGACATAGTTCGGCTGGGCCGGAGCGGGCGCCGGGGCCGGCTGGTAGCGCGGCTCGTCATAGTGGGTCTGCTTCGGCGCGGCGTGCACCACGCGGGTCTTTTCGACCACCTTCACCACCGGCTTCTCGACCACGCGTTCCTTCACGATCACGGTCGGCTGAGGAGCGGGCTGCGGCTGGGCATAGGCGACCGGAACCGGTTGCGCCGCGGCCATCGCCGGCACCATCTGCGGTGCTGCAGGCATCGCCATCTGCGGCATGGCGACTTGCGCCTGGCCCTGGACAGCGGCGGCCGGCGTCACGCTGCTTTGCATGGCGTAGGGCGAAGCGGCTGCCATGGCGGCGAGCTGCTGCTGGTTCGCCATCGGCTCAGGCGCGCTCTTCGAGCTCGGCAGCAGGCCGGTGATGGCGGCGGCGCCGGTCAGGCTGACGATGATGACCGAGGCGGCAGCGGCTGCCATGATCGGGTGGATGCGGTTGGTGGTCTGAGTCGTTTCCATGTTCTGCTCCCTAAGACGTTTTGTTGTCGTGCAGGAGTAGATTAATGGCAGGCCTGACTCAGAGATAGACGGTAGCCTGTATCAATCGTAAATAGATGTAACCCAGCAATGTCGCCGGGTCAGGCAACGCCTTCGGCCTGGCGGACGGCATCGATCACTTCGCGCAGGGTCTGCATCAGGTGGGCCGGCGAGTCGAGCAGGTAGTCGGCGCCCCAGGTCGATGGTTCGATCGAACCGCAATAGCCCCAGCCGCAGGCCACGGTGACCATGCCGGCGGCGCGGCCAGCTTCGATGTCGCGCAGGTCGTCACCCACGTACCAGCACTGCTCCGGCGCCAGGCCCAGGCGGCGCGCGCCTTCCAGTAGCGGGGCAGGGTGGGGCTTGGCGTGTGGGGTGGTGTCGCCCGAGACGATGCAGCCGGCGTGCGCCAGGCCGATGTTCGGCACCAGCGGATCGGTGAAGCGGGCCGGTTTGTTGGTGACGATGCCCCAGCTCATGCCGGCTTGTTCGATACCGTCCAGCAGTTCCTGGATGCCCTCGAACAGGCTGGTATGCAGCCACATGGCCGACTGGTAGCGGTCGAACCAGGCCAGGCGCAACTCCTCATAACCCTCGTCGCCCGGCGCCAGGCCGAAGGCGGCGCCGATCATGCCGCGCGCGCCGGCCGAGGCGGTCGGGCGCAGGATGTCGTAGGGCGTCGGAGACAGGCCGCGCTCGGTGCGCAGCCAGTTGACGGCCGCCGCCAGGTCGGGCGCCGTGTCGGCCAGGGTGCCGTCGAGATCGAACAGGATGGCACGCGGTGCCGGCAGAACGGTCGGGAAAGTCATGAGGGATCAGGAAACAGGTTTAAAGCGGCTTGCTGCACGCCACCATGTAGTTCACATCGGTGTCGTTGTTCAGCGAATAGATCTTGGTGATCGGGTTGTAGGTCAGGCCCTTCATGCTATCCACCTGCAGGCCGGCCTGGCGCGCGTAATGCGCCAGTTCGGACGGCGTGATGAACTTGCCATAGTCGTGCGTGCCGCGCGGCAGCATGCGCAGGATGTACTCGGCGCCGATCACGGCGAACAGATAGGACTTGGGGTTGCGGTTCAGGGTCGAGAAGAACACGTGGCCGCCCGGTTTCACCAGGCTTGCTGCGGCCTGGACGATCGAGGCCGGGTCCGGCACGTGCTCGAGCATCTCCATGCAGGTGACGACGTCGAACTGGCCCGCCTCGGCCGCCGCCATCTCTTCGGCGGCGATGTGCTTGTAGCGCACCTCGACGCCGGATTCCAGGCTGTGCAGGTCGGCCACCTTCAGGGCCTTCTTGGACAGGTCGATGCCGGTCACCTTGGCGCCCTTGCGCGCCATGGATTCGGACAGCACGCCGCCGCCGCAGCCGATGTCGATCACGTTCTTGCCGGCCAGGGGGGCGCGCGCGTTGATCCACTCGAGGCGCAGGGGGTTGATCTCGTGCAGCGGACGGAATTCAGAAGTCGGGTCCCACCAGCGGTGGGCCAGTTCGCTGAATTTCTGGATTTCTAAGGGGTCGGCGTTGGTCGTCGTCATAGCTCGGAATAATAGCGGAAATGGGGTGGGGGACAAGTTCGCGGCAGGAAAAATGTCGGTAGTGTTGCGTGGAAACTTGGATTCCGGCCTTCGCCGGAGTGACGTTGTGATAAGTAGGCGGCTTGAACCCTGCGCGAGTCCCGATGCACATACGAAAAAAAACCCCGCCGAAGCGGGGTTCATGGGCACTTCGTGGATTATTTGTTGACGGTACGGGTACCGACGACTTCGATTTCCACGCGGCGGTTCTTGGCGCGGCCGGCCGAGGTCTTGTTCGACGCTTCAGGCTGCTTCTCGCCCTTGCCTTCGGTGTAGATGCGGTTCTCTTCCACGCCCTTGCCCTTCAGGTAAGCCTTGACGGCTTCGGCGCGGCGGATCGACAGCTTCTGGTTGTAGGCATCGGTGCCGATCGAGTCGGTGTGGCCGACGGCGATGATGACTTCCAGGTTCATGTCGCTCAGCTTCGAGACCAGGTCGTCCAGCGACTTCTTGCCGGCCGGCTTCAGCACAGCCTTGTCGAAGTCGAAGAAGGCGTCAGCCGAGTAGCTCACCTTTTCCGAGGTCGGGACCGGAGCCGGTGCCGGGGCAGGTGCCGGTTCGGCAACCGGAGCCGGGGCAGGTGCCGGCGGTGGCGGCGGAGCGACGCACTTGCCGTTTTCGAGCTTTTCAGGCGGGACGCACAGCGGTGCGTCGCAGCCCGGGACCGCGTCGGCCGGGGTCCAGTAGCCGGTACGCCAGCACAGGCCGAAAGGATTACGGGCGATCACGCCGCGGCTGTCCTGGACGTAGGCGCTGTACGGGGTGCGCGCCTGGATGTCGGTGGTCAGCGGTGCGTACGGCGGTGCGCTCTGCGCAAATGCGTTGCCCGCGATCGCGGCCGACGCTGCGAGCAAGAAGGTGGCCAATTTATTCATGTTGTTTTTTCCTTTCGGTAGATTCCTAGCGAAGCAGACAGGCTCCGTGTAGTCAGGATGATAACACAGCGGCCGAGCAGTCTGTTTCGTATTGTGAAACGAGCAATTAACTTCCTGCCCATTTTGCCATACGCGCAAAAATCGCACGACTACACCTAAATCAAACTTCAAGCATTATTTGCTTGACGTTGTTTATATGCAACGTTTCGGCAAGCAAATTTACGCTCCGTTGACCATCCTCGACATTTCGCGCTTGACTCACCCTCGAAACGGGCGCTGAAAAGCCTCGGAGGAATTGCGCAGCAGCTAAGGCGCGCGTGGTAGAATCGTCCGTTGCAACTCATAACCAAACGCTGAAAAGCAGCCGACCCGCCCCATGGATCAATTCGCAAAAGAAACAGTCCCAATTTCCCTCGAAGAAGAGATGCGCAAGAGCTACCTCGACTACGCCATGAGCGTGATCGTGGGGCGAGCTCTGCCGGACGTGCGCGACGGCCTGAAGCCGGTGCACCGCCGCGTGCTGTACTCCATGCACGAGAGTAACTACGTACACAACCGTCCGTACGTGAAGTGCGCGCGCGTGGTCGGCGACACGATGGGTAAATACCACCCGCACGGCGACGCCTCCATTTACGACACCCTGGTGCGCATGGCGCAGGACTTCTCCCTGCGCTACACCCTGGTGGACGGACAGGGCAACTTCGGCTCCATCGACGGCGACAGCGCCGCGGCGATGCGTTACACCGAGTGCCGCCTGGACCGCATCGCGAGCGAGATCCTGGCCGATATCGACAAGGACACCGTCGACTTCCAGCCGAACTACGACGGCAAGGAAAAGGAACCGACCGTCCTGCCGACCCGCATCCCGAACCTGCTCATCAACGGTTCCTCGGGCATCGCGGTCGGCATGGCCACCAACATCCCGCCGCACAACCTGTCGGAAGTCATCAACGGCGCGCTGCACGTGCTGCGCAACCCGGAATGCACGATCGACGAGCTGATCGAACTGATCCCGGCGCCGGACTTCCCGACCGCCGGCATCATCTACGGCGTCTCGGGCGTGCGCGACGGCTACCGCACCGGCCGCGGCCGCGTGGTGATGCGCGCCAAGACCCACTTCGAAGAATATGGCAAGGATGGCGGCCGCACCGCGATCATCATCGACGAGCTGCCCTACCAGGTGAACAAGAAGTCGCTGCTCGAGCGTATCGCCGAGAACGTGCGCGACAAGAAGCTGGAAGGCATCTCCGACATCCGCGACGAGTCCGACAAATCGGGCATGCGCGTGGTCATCGAGCTCAAGCGCGGTGAAGTGCCGGAAGTAGTGCTGAACAACCTGTACAAGCAGACCCAGCTGCAAGACACCTTCGGCATGAACATGGTGGCGCTGGTCAACGGCCAGCCGAAGCTGCTGAACCTCAAGCAGATGCTGGAGTGCTTCCTGTCGCACCGCCGCGAAGTGGTCACCCGCCGCACCGTGTTCGAACTGCGCAAGGCGCGCGACCGCGGCCACATGCTGGAAGGCCTGGCTGTCGCATTGGCCAACATCGACGACTTCATCGCGATCATCAAGGCCGCGCCGACGCCGCCGATCGCGAAGACCGAACTGATGGCGCGCGCCTGGGATTCGTCCCTGGTGCGCGAAATGCTGAACCGTACCGAAACCGGCGCGGCCGGCGGCATCGAAGCCTTCCGTCCGGAGCACCTGCCGAAGCACTACGGCATGCAGCTTGATGGCCTGTACAAGCTGTCGGACGAGCAGGCCCAGGAAATCCTGCAGATGCGCCTGCAGCGCCTGACCGGCCTGGAGCAGGACAAGATCGTCAACGAGTACAAGGAAGTGATGGCCCACATCGCCGACCTGCTCGACATCCTGGCCAAGCCCGAGCGCGTGACCACCATCATCTCGGACGAGATGGTGGCGATCAAGGCCGAATACGCCGACAACGGCAAGGACACCCGCCGTTCGGCCATCGAGCACAACGCCAGCGACCTGGAAACCGAAGACCTGATCACCCCGCAGGACATGGTGGTGACCCTGTCGCACACCGGCTACATGAAGTCGCAGCCGATCTCGGAATACCGCGCCCAGAAGCGCGGCGGGCGCGGCAAGCAGGCGATGGCGACCAAGGACGAGGACTGGATCGACCAGCTGTTCATCGCCAACACCCACGACTACATCCTGTGCTTCTCTAACCGCGGCCGCATGTACTGGCTGAAGGTGTGGGAAGTGCCGCAGGGCTCGCGCAACTCGCGCGGCAAGCCGATCGTGAACATGTTCCCGCTGCAGGAGAACGAGAAGATCACCGTGATCCTGCCGCTGTCGGGCGAGAACCGGACCTTCCCGGAAGACCACTACGTGTTCATGTCGACCTCGCTGGGCACCGTCAAGAAGACCCCGCTGAAGGACTTCAGCAACCCGCGCAAGGCCGGCATCATCGCCGTCGACCTGGACGAAGGCGACGTGCTGGTGGGCGCCGCCCTGACCGACGGCAAGCACGACGTGATGCTGTTCTCGGACGGCGGCAAGGCGGTGCGCTTCGACGAGAACGATGTGCGTCCGATGGGCCGTACCGCGCGCGGCGTGCGCGGCATGAACCTGGAAGAGGGCCAGCAAGTCATCGCCCTGCTGGTGGCCGAGAACGAGCAGCAGTCGGTGCTCACGGCCACCGAGAACGGCTTCGGCAAACGTACTCCGATCACCGAGTACACCCGCCACGGCCGCGGCACCAAGGGCATGATCGCGATCCAGACCTCCGAGCGTAACGGCAAGGTGGTGGCCGCGACCCTGGTCGACGAAACCGACGAGATCATGCTGATCACGACCGGCGGCGTGCTGATCCGTACCCGCGTGGCCGAGATCCGCGAGATGGGCCGCGCGACCCAGGGTGTGACCCTGATCGCGGTCGAAGACGGCACCAAGCTGTCGGGCCTGCAGCGTATCGTCGAGACCGACCTCGAAGAAGTCGAGCTCGAGCCGGCGCCGCAGTAAGGCGCACAGCAGCAACACGGCGGGAGCGGCGCTCCCGCCGCCGGCCGGCCTGGTAAGCCGGCTGTCCACACGCAGTTCTCAACGGGCGCACCGGCCCGCCCGGAGTCTCAATGAAAAAAATCGCTCTCGTCCTCGCCGCTGCCGCCGCCTTCGCCGGCCTGCCGGCCATCGCCCACGCTGCCGATGCACAAACGACCGCGGCGGCGAAGAAGCTGCTCGAGGTGATGGACGCGCGCAAGGCCATGCTCGGCTCCTTCGCTGAAATGGAAAAGGCGATGCCGGCCATGATGCGTGCGCAGGCGGCCAGCATGATCCAGAGCGATACGAGCCTGAGCGCCGAGCAGAAGCGCGATGCGATGGCGAAGGTCGACAAGGTCCTCCCCGGTGTGGCGAAGGCAATGAACCAGATGTTCCGCGATCCGGTCCTGGTCGACGAGATGCTGGCCGAGATGGTGCCCATCTACGCCAACAATTTCACGGCTGCCGAAATCAGGGAACTCACCGCCTTCTACACCACGCCGCTGGGCCGCAAGATGATGACGATGATGCCGAAGCTGTCCGCGGAAAGCATGGCGCTGAGCCAGAAGATCGTCCTGCCGCGCATCGGCAATCTGATGCAGCAGGCGTTGCAAGAAGCTCAGAAACAGTAATCGGCAAGAAAGGACCGCATGACCCAGATCTTCAACTTTTCGGCCGGCCCGGCCGTCCTCCCGAAAGAAGTGCTGCAGCAGGCGGCCGCCGAGATGCTCGACTGGCATGGCAGCGGCATGTCGGTGATGGAGATGAGCCACCGCGGTCCGGAATTCATCTCCATCTACAAGCAGGCCGAAGCCGACCTGCGCGAACTGCTGGCCGTCCCGGCCAACTACAAGATCCTGTTCATGCAGGGCGGTGGACTGGGCCAGAACGCCATCATCCCGATGAACATGCTCGGCTGCTGCCCGCAGCCCGGCACCATCGATTTCGTCCACACGGGTTCGTGGTCGGGCAAGTCGATCAAGGAAGCCAAGCGCTACGCCAACGCCAACGTGGCGGCCTCCGCAGAGGCGAACGGCTTCACCAGCATTCCGCCGCAGGACACCTGGCGCCTCACCCCCGGCGCCGCCTACCTGCACATCTGCACCAACGAAACCATCGACGGCCTGGAGTTCAACTTCGTGCCCCAGGTCGACGCCCGCACGCCGATCGTGGCCGACATGTCCTCGCACATCCTGTCGCGCTCAATCGACGTGTCGAAATACGGCGTGATCTTCGCCGGCGCCCAGAAGAACATCGGCCCGGCCGGCCTGACGCTCGCAATCGTGCGCGACGACCTGCTGAACGAGGCGCTGAACATCTGCCCGTCCGCCTTCCACTGGAAAACCGTGGCCGAGCACGAATCGATGTTCAACACGCCGCCGACGTATTCCATCTACATCGCCGGCCTGGTGTTCGCCTGGCTCAAGCGCAATGGCGGCGTGGCGGCGATGGAGCAGCGTAATATCGAGAAAGCGCGCCTGCTGTACGCCGCGCTGGATGCCGACGACTTCTACCAGAATCGCGTGGCGCCCGAATACCGTTCGCGCATGAACGTGCCGTTCTACCTGCGCGACGAATCCCTGAACGAACAATTCCTGGCCGGCGCGAAGGCGCGCGGGCTGCTGCAACTGAAGGGCCACAAGTCCGTCGGCGGCATGCGGGCATCGATCTACAACGCGATGCCGATCGAGGGTGTACAAGCCCTCGTCGATTATTTGAACGAGTTCGCCGGCCGCTAACGCCGCTGTGGCGCGTGGCCGTGCATCCAGTGCACGGCGCAGCTTCGCGCCAACGAACAAATCGACCGATTAAGCATAACGATGACAGACAAACTCAAACCCCTGCGCGAACAGATCGATGCGATTGACGCGCAAATCCTGGAGCTCCTGAGCCGCCGCGGCAAGGTCGCGCAGGAAGTCGGCCACGTCAAGGCCGAGACCGACGCCCCGGTGTTCCGCCCCGAGCGCGAAGCGCAGGTGCTGCGCGGCGTGGCCGAGCGCAATCCCGGCCCGCTCAAGGACCGCGACGTCCAGACCATCTTCCGCGAAATCATGTCGTCCTGCCGCGCGCTGGAAAAGCGCGTCACGGTCGCCTATCTCGGCCCCTCGGGCACCTTCAGCGAGCAGGCCGTGTTCCAGCAGTTCGGCAGCGCCATCGAAACGCTGCCGTGCGTGTCCATCGACGAGGTGTTCCGCGCCACCGAGGCCGGCACCGCCGACTTCGGCGTGGTCCCGGTCGAGAACTCGTCCGAGGGCGCGATCAACCGCACCCTGGACCTGCTGTTGGCCACCACCACCATCATCAGCGGCGAAGTCTCGATCCCGGTCCACCACAGCCTGATGACCAAGACCGGCTCGATGGACGGCGTCAAGACCGTGTGCGCCCATTCGCAGGCCCTGGCCCAGTGCCAGGTCTGGCTCAACCAGCACTATCCCGGCATCGAGCGCCGCGCCGTGGCCTCGAACGCCGAGGCGGCCGTGCTGGCCAGCCAGGACCCGAGCGTGGCCGCCATCGCCAGCGAGATGGCGGGCGAGCAGTACCAGCTCGGCGTGGTCCAGGCCCACATCCAGGACGACCCGCACAACCGCACCCGCTTCGTGGTGATCGGTTCCCTGCAGACCGGCCCGTCGGGACGCGACCGCACCGCGCTGGTGCTGGCCGTGCCGAACAAGGCCGGCGCCGTCTACAACCTGCTGGCGCCGCTGTCCAAGCACGGCGTGTCGATGACGCGCTTCGAGTCGCGCCCGGCGCGCATCGGCACCTGGGAATACTACTTCTACGTCGACATCGAGGGCCATGTGCATGACGCCGCCGTCGCCCGCGCCCTCGAAGAACTGAAAGACAACGCCGCCTTCTTCAAGGTGCTGGGGTCTTATCCGCAAAGCCTTTAATCCATTTCGAGAGACTGACCATGCACCACCAATTCGGACCCGAGTACGTTCGCGCCATCGCTCCCTATCAAGCCGGCAAACCGATCGCGGAAGTCGCGCGCGAATTCGGCCTGAACGAAGCCGACATCGTCAAGCTGGCCTCCAACGAGAATCCCTTCGGCCTGCCGGAATCGAGCCGCCAGGCGATGCTGGCCGCCGCCGCTGAGCTGGGCCGCTATCCGGACGCCAACGGGTTCGACCTGAAGGCCGCGCTGTCCAGCCGCTACGACGTGCCGGCCGACTGGATCACGCTGGGCAACGGCAGCAACGACATCCTGGAAATCGCCGCGCACGCCTTCGTGCAAAAGGGCGAGGCGGTGGTGTACTCGCAGTACTCGTTCGCCGTGTACGCACTGGCCACCCAGGGCGTGGGCGGCCGCGCCATCGTGGTCCCGGCCAAGGACTACGGCCACGACCTCGACGCCATGGCGGCCGCCATCGACCTTGAGACCCGCCTGGTCTATGTCGCCAACCCGAACAACCCGACCGGCACCTTCTTCCCGGCGCCGCAAGTCGAAGCCTTCCTGCAAAAAGTCCCGGCCAACGTGATCGTGGTGCTGGACGAGGCCTATAACGAATACCTGGCTCCCGAGCACCAGTTCGAGTCGAGCCAGTGGGTGCGCAAGTACCCGAACCTGATCGTCTCGCGCACCTTCTCCAAGGCCTACGGCCTGGCCGGCCTGCGCGTGGGCTACGCCATCGCCCAGCCGGAAGTGACCGACCTGATGAACCGCATCCGCCAGCCCTTCAACGTGAACTCGCTGGCCCAGGCGGCCGCCGTGGCCGCGCTGAACGACAAGGAATTCCTGGAGAAGGGCGCGAAGAACAACTTCGAAGGCTACCAGCAGATGATCGCCGCCTTCGATGAGCTGGGCCTGGAATACGTGCCGTCCTTCGGCAACTTCGTGCTGGTCAAGGTCGGCAACGACGATGGCGCCGGCGCGCGCGTCAACCTGGCGCTGCTCAAGCAGGGTGTGATCGTGCGTCCGGTCGGCAACTACGGCCTGCCGCAATGGCTGCGCATCTCGATCGGCTTGCCGGAAGAGAACGCGACCTTCATCGCGGCGCTCAAGAAGGCGCTCGGCTGAATGCTGGATAAGGTCGTCATCGTCGGCGTCGGCCTGATCGGCGGCTCGTTCGCGCTGGGGCTCAAGGCCGCCGGCGCGGTGCGCCGCGTGGTCGGCATCGGCCGCGAGCCGCAGGCGATGGCGCGTGCGCTGGAGCTGGGGATCGTCGACGAAGTCGCTGCCTCGTTCGACACGGCGAGGGATGCCGACCTGGTGCTGCTGGCCGCGCCGGTGGCCCAGACCGGGCGCATCCTGGCCGCGCTGCTGCCGCATCTCGGCGCGCGCACCGTCGTCACCGACGCCGGCAGCACCAAGAGCGACGTGGTCGCCGCGGCGCGCGAAGTGCTGGGCGAACGCATCCACCAGTTCGTGCCCGGCCATCCGATCGCGGGCAGCGAATCGAACGGCCCGGATGCGGCCATTGCCACGCTCTACCGCGGCAAGAAGGCGGTGCTGACGCCGCTGCCGGAGAATGCCGACGACGCGGTCGAGCTGGTGGCCGAAGCCTGGCGCGCCTGCGGGGCGCTCATCCATATGCTGAGCCCGCTTGAGCACGACCGCGTGTTCGCCGCCGTCAGCCACCTGCCGCACCTGCTGGCCTACGCCCTGGTGGACGACATCGCGGCCAAGCCCCATGCCGACCTGCTGTTCCAGTACGCCGCCAGCGGTTTCCGCGACTTCACCCGCATCGCCGGCTCCTCGCCCGAGATGTGGCGCGACATCAGCCTGGCCAACCAGGCAGCCTTGCTCACCGAGCTGGATGCTTATCTGGCACAATTGACTACATTGCGCGCGCGATTGGCCGCGTCCGACGGCGCCGCCTTGGAAGCTGTCTACGCGAATGCGCAGCGCGCCCGGCGCGAGTGGATCGAAGCCATCGAAGCCGGCTCTCCGCCGCCCCCGCCCAACCAGGAACCAGAATGACGCAGCAAAAACACTACCCCCAGCATATCGACCTCGAACCCGTGCTGCACACGGCGGGGACGGTGCGCCTGCCGGGTTCCAAAAGCATTTCGAATCGCACCCTGCTGCTGGCTGCGCTGTCGGAAGACACGACCACGATCCACGACCTGCTGGCCTCGGACGACACCATGGTGATGCTGGGCGCGCTGCGCTCGCTCGGCATCCAGTGGGATGAAGTCGACGAACGCACCGTGGTCGTCCACGGCCAGGGCGGCGTGCTGCCCAATCACGAAGCCGACCTGTTCATGGGCAACGCCGGCACCGCGATCCGCCCGCTGACCGCGGCCCTGGCCGTGATCGGCGGCGACTACACTCTGCACGGCGTGTCGCGCATGCACGAGCGCCCGATCGGCGACCTGGTCGACGCGCTCAACGAAGTCGGCGCCCAGATCGAGTACACAGGCGAGCAGGGCTTCCCACCGCTGCGAGTCAAGCGCGGCCACATTCACGCCAACCGCATTTCGGTGCGCGGCAATGTGTCGAGCCAGTTCCTGACCGCGCTCCTGATGAGCGCACCGCTGATGGCCAAGACCCACGCGGTGTCCATCGACGTGGTCGGCGAGCTGATTTCCAAGCCCTACATCGAGATCACCCTGAACCTGATGCGCCGTTTCGGCGTGACGGTCGAGCAGAACGGCTGGGCCTCGTTCACCGTGCATCCGGGCCAGCGCTACCAGAGTCCGGGCACCATCCACGTCGAAGGCGACGCCTCGTCGGCGTCCTACTTCCTGGCGGCGGGCGCGATTGCCGGCGGCCCGGTGCGCGTGGAAGGGGTAGGGGAGAACAGCATCCAGGGCGACGTGCGCTTCGCCGACGCGCTGGAGCGCATGGGCGCCATCGTCACGCGCGGCGAGAACTGGATCGAGGCGCGTTCGAACGGCGTGCTGAAGGCCATCGACGCCGACTTCAACCACATTCCGGACGCGGCCATGACCATCGCCGTGGCGGCGCTGTATGCGGACGGCACCTCCACGCTGCGCAACATCGCCAGCTGGCGCGTGAAGGAAACCGACCGCCTGTCGGCCATGGCGACCGAGCTGCGCAAGGTGGGCGCCGAGGTGGAAGAGGGCCCGGACTACATCCGCATCACCCCGCCGGAGCAGCTCAAGCCGGCCACCATCGACACCTACGACGACCACCGCATGGCCATGTGCTTCTCGCTCGCCTCGCTCGACGGCAAGGCGCGCCGCGGCAACGCCATGCGCATCAACGATCCGAAATGCGTCGCCAAGACCTTCCCGGATTATTTCGAGGCGTTCGCCAGCATCGCCCGCAACGAACTGTTCTAAATCCTTATGCCGAATTCCAACGTTCCAGTCATCACCATCGACGGCCCGACCGCTTCCGGCAAGGGCACGGTGGCGGCCAAGGTCGCCGACAGGCTGAGCTTCCACCTGCTCGACTCGGGCGCGCTGTACCGCCTGACGGCGCTGCAGGCGATGCGCCGCGGCCTTGAATTGCGCGACGAGCACGGCATCGCCAAGCTGGCCGAGCACCTGCCGGCGCGCTTCGTGGGCCATGACGTGTTCCTGGCCAGCGAGAACGTCACCCAGGCGATCCGGGCGGAAGAGGTTGGCAACATGGCATCGAAGATCGCCGCGCTGCCGACCGTGCGCCAGGCCTTGTTCGCCTTGCAACTGGGCTTCCGCGAGGCGCCGGGCCTGGTGGCGGACGGGCGCGACATGGGGACCGTGATTTTTCCGACCGCCAAGCTAAAAGTGTTCTTGACCGCAAGTGTTGAGGCGCGTGCGCAGCGCCGGTATAAGCAATTGATTGACAAAGGGTTTTCTGCTAATATGGACGGTCTGCTGGCGGATTTGCAGGCGAGGGACGAGCGCGATACCAAGCGCGCCGTGGCCCCGCTGGTGCCGGCGGAGGATGCGCATATCCTGGATACCTCGGAGATGACGGCCGAACAGGCGATCGAACAGGTGCTGGCCTGGTATGCGCATGCATAAGAAGAATTGATTGGCGTTTTTTAGTTAGCCTAAAAAACGTCATTCCCGCGCAGGCGGGAATCCAAGTCCTTTGCGTAATTGTTGGCTTGAGTCATCGCCGCTTGACCGCATATAACTTGGGTCCCCGCCTTCGCGGGGACGACGGTCTCCCGGCTGTCGTCCTTTGGTGCCTGTACGGCAATTTCGCCGCCGCAGGTGTGTTTCAACCTGACCCAGTTCAGTCCGCAATATCGACGGGCTGCTGGCTAACCTGAGTAACCTCTTTTATGTCTACTGCAACCACCAACGAAACCGGCATGGAAAGCTTCGCCGCCCTCTTCGAAGAATCGCTGTCGCGTCAAGACATGCGTTCGGGCGAAGTCATTTCGGCTGAAGTCGTGCGCCTGGATCACAACTTCGTGATCGTCAACGCCGGCCTGAAGTCGGAAGCTTTCATTCCGGTCGACGAATTCAAGAATGACCAGGGCGAACTGGAAGTCCAGATCGGCGACTTCGTTTCCGTGGCCATCGAGTCGCTGGAAAACGGCTTCGGCGACACCATCCTGTCGCGCGACAAGGCCAAGCGCCTGGCATCGTGGCTGGCTCTGGAAAAAGCAATGGAATCGGGCGAGATCGTCACCGGTACCGTCAACGGTAAAGTCAAAGGCGGCCTGACCGTCCTGACCAACGGCATCCGCGCATTCCTGCCGGGTTCGCTGGTCGACACCCGTCCGGTCAAGGACACCACCCCGTTCGAAGGCAAGACCCTGGAATTCAAGGTCATCAAGCTGGACCGCAAGCGTAACAACGTCGTGCTGTCGCGCCGCGCCGTCATCGAAGCATCGATGGGCGAAGAGCGTGCGAAGCTGATGGAAACCCTGAAAGAAGGCACCGTGGTTACCGGCGTCGTCAAGAACATCACCGACTACGGTGCGTTCGTCGACCTGGGCGGCATCGACGGCCTGCTGCACATCACCGACCTGGCATGGCGTCGCGTGCGTCACCCGTCGGAAGTGCTGTCGGTTGGCCAGGAAATCACCGCCAAGGTCCTCAAGTACGACCAGGAAAAGAACCGCGTCTCGCTGGGCGTCAAGCAGCTGGGCGACGATCCGTGGACCGGTCTGTCGCGTCGCTACCCGCAAGGCACCCGCCTGTTCGGCAAGGTCACCAACCTGACCGACTACGGTGCGTTCGTGGAAGTCGAGCAGGGCATCGAAGGCCTGGTGCACGTCTCGGAAATGGACTGGACCAACAAGAACGTGGCTCCGAACAAGGTTGTCCAGCTGGGCGACGAAGTCGAAGTCATGGTCCTGGAAATCGACGAAGAGCGTCGCCGTATCTCGCTGGGCATGAAGCAGTGCAAGGCGAATCCGTGGGACGACTTCGGCATGACCCACAAGAAGGGCGACAAGGTCAAGGGCCTGATCAAGTCGATCACCGACTTCGGCGTGTTCATCGGCCTGCCGGGCAACATCGACGGCCTGGTGCACCTGTCGGACCTGTCGTGGACCGAAGCCGGCGAAGAAGCCGTGCGCAAGTTCAAGAAGGGCGACGAGCTGGAAGCCGTGGTCCTGGCAATCGACGTCGAGCGCGAGCGTGTCTCGCTGGGCGTGAAGCAGCTGGAAGGCGACCCGTTCAACAACTTCGCTTCGCTGAACGACAAGGGCACCCTGGTCACCGGCACCGTGAAGTCGGTTGAGCCGAAAGGCGCCGTGATCGCGCTGAACGACGAAGTCGAAGGCTACCTGCGCGCTTCGGAAATCTCGCGTGACCGCGTGGAAGACGCCGGCACCCACCTGAAGGTGGGCGACAAGGTCGAAGCCCTGGTCATCAACATCGATCGCAAGGCTCGCAGCATCCAGCTGTCGATCAAGGCGAAAGATAGCGCCGACACCCAGGAAGCAATGAACAAGCTGGCTTCGGACAACAGCGCAGCATCGGGCACCACCAGCCTGGGCGCACTGCTGAAAGCCAAGTTCGACAACAAGGGTTAATTCCTTACCTGGAGCGAGCAGATGACCAAGTCCGAGCTGATCAATCGCCTGGCTGAGCGTTATTCCCAGCTGGTGGCGAAGGATGCGGAGTTCGCGGTCAAGACCATCCTCGATGCGATGACGAACGCCCTGGCGAGTGGCCAGCGCATCGAGATCCGTGGTTTCGGCAGCTTCGCACTGAACAGCCGGCCCCCGCGCATCGGACGCAATCCGAAGTCCGGCGACAAGGTGATGGTGCCCGAAAAACGGGTGCCCCACTTCAAGCCGGGCAAGCAGTTGCGCGAGCGGGTGGACGCGATGGTGGGGCAGCCCATCATTGAAGACTGAAGTCGTCTGCTGGCTTGCAGACAAGAACGGCGTCCGTGAGGATGCCGTTTTTTTTTTCGTCGGTGCTGTTTGAGGTAGTGGTACGCATGCAAACTTGGGCCGCCCTTGGCGGGGAGCCAAGTTCGACGCGCACCACGAAGCTCAGCAATCACCCTATCGAAGAGCACCCTCAACCGTTTTGAAATATCATGCCGGATATGCGACACTGCGCCTTTGCCCACTCCACCAGCGGAACCACCCGATGAGATTCGTCTCGACCATCGCCGGCATCGTCCTGTTCATCCTGTTCTTCGGCTTCGCCCTCAAGAACACACAGGAAGTCGACCTGCATTTCTTCCTCGACTATGAATTGCGCGGCCCGCTCGTGCTCATGCTGCTGGCCTTCTTCGTGGCCGGGGCGGCGCTGGGCATCCTGGCGCTGACGCCGACCGTGTTCCGCCAGCGCCGCCAGAGCTCGCAGCACAAGAACACCATCCAGGCCCTGCAGAGCGCCGCCGGCACCGGCGCCGCGCCGCCGCAGCCCGACAGCGTGCCGCCCGTGCGCTAACCGCTACACAACACAATAAGAACATATGGAATTCGAACTCTGGATGCTGCTCGGCATCCCATTCTTCTTCGGCCTGGGCTGGCTCGCCGCCCGCGTCGACATCAACGAACTGGTCTCCGAATCGCGCACCCTGCCGCGCGGCTACTTCAAGGGCCTGAACCACCTGCTCAACGAGCAGCCGGACAAGGCCATCGATTCCTTCATCGAGATCGTCAAGCTCGACCCGGAATCGGCCGACATGCACTTTGCCCTCGGTAACCTGTTCCGCCGCCGCGGCGAGACCGAGCGCGCCATCCGCGTCCACCAGAACCTGCTGGCGCGCCCGGACCTGCCGAGCGAGCAAAAGGCCCACGCCCAGTACGAACTCGGCATGGACTACCTCAAGGCCGGCCTGCTGGACCGCGCCGAGGAAACCTTCAACCTGCTGACCGACACCCCGTTCGCGGTGCAGGCACGTCGTGCGCTGCTCGAGATCTACCAGCGCGAGAAGGAATGGAAGCGCGCCATCGACGTCGCCACCGGCCTGCAGGAATCCGGCGCCGGCGCGCGCCAGAAGGAAATCGCCCAGTTCTATTGCGAGCTGGCCCAGGACGCCCTGGTGCACCTGCAGCCGAGCGACGCCATGGCGCTTCTGGACAAGGCCCTCCAGGCCGACCGCAGCAGCGTGCGCGCCACCATCCTGCATGGCGACGCGCTGCTGGCCCAGGGCGACACCGAGGGCGCCCTGGTGACCTGGCGCCGCGTGGAGCACCAGAGCGTGCCGCATGTGGCCCTGGTGGCCCAGCGCCTGATGGACGGCTACCGCAAGGTCGGCCGCCCGCAGGAAGGCGTCAACCTGCTGCGCGCCTACCTGGCCGAGGCCTCGTCGATCGACTTGATCGAGGTCGTGTTCAAGGCCGTCATCGAACTGGACGGCGTGGAAGCGGCCAAGCAGCTGGTGATCGAGGAGCTGCGCCGCAACCCGACCCTGCTGGGCCTGGACAAGCTGCTGGAAGCGCGCCTGATGGACGCCCCGGCGCACGTGTGGGAAGAGCTGTCGATGGTCAAGAACCTGGTGCAGCGCTACACCCAGAAGCTGGCGCGCTACCAGTGCAGCCACTGCGGATTCAAGGCGCGTCAGTTCTACTGGCAGTGCCCGGGCTGCAGCCGCTGGGAGACCTATCCGCCGCGCCGCACCGAAGAACTGAACGTGATGAACTGATTTCGCAACGCCATGAATGACCTGACCCCGAGCCGCCTGCTGGCGGCAGACAGCTTCCGCCACCAGGCGGCCCCGCAATTGTCCGCCGTGCGCCTGCTGGTGGTGGGCGACGTGATGCTCGACCGCTACTGGTTCGGCGACGTCTCGCGCATCTCGCCGGAAGCGCCGGTGCCCGTGGTGCGCATCGAACGCCGCGAGGAGCGCCTGGGCGGCGCCGCCAACGTGGCGCGCAACGCGGCCGCGCTGGGCGCCCACACGGGCCTGCTGGGCGTGACCGGCAACGACGAGGCGGGCGACGAGGTCGAGAAGCTGCTGCGCGATTCGCGCATCCACAGCTACCTCAAGCGCGACGACGCGATCTCCACCATCATCAAGCTGCGCGTCATCGGGCGCCAGCAGCAGATGGTGCGCATCGACTTCGAGGACGCGCCGACCGAGACCGTCCTGCGCGACAAGCTGGACCAGTTCAAGGCCCTGCTGCCGGACTACGACGTGGTGATCCTGTCGGACTATAACAAGGGCGCGCTGGTCAACGTGGCCGAGATGGTCAAGTCGGCGCGCGAAGCCGGCAAGATCGTGCTGGTCGACCCGAAGGGCGACGATTTCACGCCCTACAAGGGCGCCTCGATCCTGACCCCGAACCGCTCGGAGCTGCAGCGCGTGGTGGGCGGCTGGAAGACCGAGGAGCAACTGCTCCAGAAGGCCCAGCGCCTGCGCGAGGAACTGGGCCTGGAAGCGCTGCTGCTGACCCGGTCGGAAGAGGGCATGAGCCTGTTCACCGCCACCGAAGTGCTGCACGTGCATGCGGATGCGCGCGAGGTGTTCGACGTCTCGGGCGCGGGCGACACCGTGATCGCGACCCTGGCCGCGATGCTGGGCGCAGGCGCGCCGATGGCCGAGGCGCTGGCCACGGCCAACCGCGCCGGCGGCATCGTGGTGGGCAAGCTGGGCACGGCCACCGTGACCCGCGAGGAGCTGTTCCCCGGTTGATCCTGGTCAATCCCGGACCGTCAACGCCGATGGGGCCGGGCCGTTAGTTGTGCGTTGGGCGGCAGCCGCCGTCCAGCATCAACCAACGGAGACTTACATGATCAAGAAACTGATGCTCGCAGTCGCCACGCTGGCCTTGTCCGGCAGCTTCGCCTTCGCCCAGGTCGACGTCAACAAGGCCGACGCCGCCGCGCTGGATGGCGTGAAAGGAGTGGGACCGAGCATGTCCAAGAAGATCCTGGATGAGCGTGCGAAAGGGGAGTTCAAGGATTGGGCCGACCTGCAGCATCGCGTGAAGGGGATCGGGGACAAGAAGGCGGTCAAGCTGACCGAGGCGGGGCTGGTGGTCAATGGCAAGGGCAAGGAAGGGATGAGCGCCAAGCCTGCCAAGTCGACGGCGAAGCAGGAGGCCAAGGCCAAGCCGGAAGAGTCCAAATCGGCGATGTAAGCAAACGAACCCGCGGCGTGCCGCGGGTTTTTGTTTGGGTGCGCGCTGTCCACGAAC
>NZ_JAGKSG010000063.1:0-19728 GCF_018119385.1 Massilia sp. AB1
GCGTTCTAAGCCTGATCTAAGTAAAACCGCTGTACATCCATGCAGCTTGGGGTACAATGGAGGTTCTCTCGTTGGGGGCGACCTGGTTTCGACGTGGGTTGCAAAGCAGCGCAGGGCATACCGAGGGCTGGTTACCTCGTAAATACACCCAGAAATCAATAACTGCAAACGATAACTCGTACGCACTCGCAGCTTAATTGCTGCTAGCTCCACACCACCTCGCCTCTGGGGTGTACCGCAAGGTTCGTGGAGTCATTTACAGAGGCTCGCAGTAGGCCGGGTTACTTGGTCGACTGCTAAATAATAGGTAACTCGCTTAGTCAAAGGGTGCACATCCCCGTTGCCTAAGTTAAATTAATTGATAGTGCTAAGTATGTAGAACTGTCTGTAGAGTGCTTGCGGACGCGGGTTCAATTCCCGCCGCCTCCACCAACCTCTTCCAAAAAGCCGCTGATTCGTCAGCGGCTTTTTTATTTCTGCCTTCAGATTCGTCGCATATGACTATTGCGTGCAGAGTTCACTCGCAAATGCATGGATCAGCTCTGCCGACTGAGCGGGCATGGTTTGCAACACCATATGGGGCGCATCCAGGGTGGCGATCTTCAGCCCAGGGACACAGTCCTGCAATTCATGCGCGCTTCGCAAGGAGACCAGGCGGTCTTTGTTCCCCGCAGATAAAGCGAAGGAACCCGGATTGTTTTTGCCAACGCGCTGACGTCGCAATCCAGTACTTCGGACATCCGCCGCCGCATGACCTGAGTCGCGACGCCGGCAAGCGCCCCGTTCAGCGCCTTGCGCAAGGATGAGGAGGAAGCGCGCCCGAAAAGAGCAAGTGCGATGACGCTTACCGGTAATGCTTTCAGCGGCAAACCCGCAGCGATGCGTCCGAACGGAGCGAGTGCCGGCATCGGATTCCGAGCAAAAGTGGCGCACAAGATAAGTCCACTCAGCCCTGCCGGCGCTTCGGCAGCCAGCATGATCGCGATCGGTCCGGAGAACGACTCTCCCAACAGGACAAATGGCTCGTCCCTTGGCAATCGTGCGCGTATAAACCGATGAAGCTGGCCATAGTCGAGCTGTTCATGTTCGGGGTAACCGATAACGACAGGCTCCACCCTGTCATCGAGGCGGCCGAGCAGTGGCGCAAACAGGCGCCCTGTGCCATCCATCCCCGGTAACAAAACGAGCTTCATCTGCTGTCCTTTTACTTGTGCCTTGGTACAAATATGCAGCGCCAATGACAGCCCTTCTCTCGCCGTCAAAGCACCGCTCCAGCGCCGGCCGATGCTTGCTCAGCCATTCTGTATGCGCTACTATAAGCCACCCTTTGGGGAGTAGCCTGCTTCCGTTATGGAAGTTTCCGCATCAACATACTTGACGCTCTGCCGTCATGGTGCGGAAGCCGACCGGTTGGCAAGACCATGGGCATGCATGCGTGACGTTCGGGCCACGCATGCGTGCCTTTGTCATGCCCGATCGGAAAGCTTTATGACGCTCACCGCCATCCTCATCCTCAGCCTTGCCATGTCGACCGACGCCTTCGCCGTCGCGATCGCCATGGGCGCCCGCCGCAATCACATCCCCATCAGCGAAGCGCTTCGCACCGGCTTGCTGTTCGGCCTGATCGAAGGCATTACGCCCGTGATCGGCTGGATGCTCGGCAGTTTCGCTGCATCGTATGTCGCCGCCTGGGACCACTGGATTGCTTTCGTGCTGCTGTCCGGAATGGGTCTGCGCATGATTCATGAAGGCATGGGCGAGCCGGAAGATGCCGAGGACGTGGCCAAGCGCCCCTTCTGGCTGCTGGCGCTGACGGGATTTGCCACCAGTATCGATGCGATGGTTGTCGGCTTCGGCCTGGCCTTCGCGGATACGAGCATCGTCACGCCTGCCGTCGCGATTGGGGTGGCGACATTGTCGATGGTGACGCTGGGCCTCTTGATTGGACACCGTATTGGCGCCATTGTCGGCAAGCGCGCGGAAATCTTCGGCGGCTTGGTGCTGATCGCGGTGGGCGGCCTGACCCTGTGGGAGCATTTGCGCTGAGTATCCGGAAAGCTTGAACCGGCACCGAAATAAAACAGCCCGGACAACCGGGCTGTTTTTGTATGCGCCTCCAGCGTTCAGGAAGTCGGTCCCGGATCGGTCCCCGCCTGCTGGATCACCATCAGCTCTTTCATCAGCGCATTGTTGAACGCCGGAATATCATCCGGCTTGCGGCTCGTGATGAGCTTGCCGTCGACCACGACTTCCTCATCCGTCCATTCCGCCCCGGCCTTGCGCAGGTCGTCCTGGATTTCCGGCCAGCTGGTCAGGTGCTTCGATTCCGCGATCCCCGCTTCGATCAGCGCCCACGGACCGTGGCAGATGGCGGCGATCGGCTTGTCCTCATCGCCGAATTCCTTGATGAAACGGATCGCTTCCGCATTCTTGCGCAGCTCCGCCGGATTGCGTTCGCCGCCCGGCAGCAGCAGCGCGTCGAAGTCCGCGGGCCGCGCCTCGCTCACGCTCATCTCCACCGTGAACTTGTCGCCCGGCTGGTCGTGATTGAAACCCTGGACGTCCTCGCCCGCGCGCTTGGGCGACACCAGGGTCACCTGCACGCCCAGCTGCTCCAGGTATTTGCGCGGTTCCGTGTATTCGACCTGTTCGACGCCGTCGGTCATCAGGACGGCGACCCGCCTTCCCTTCAGATCCTGCATCGTGGCCTGCTCGAGTTCTTCGCCCATATGCCCTCCTTGCTGATTCGTTTGGTTGTCCAGGACGATTGTAGGGCCGTGGCCGGCCGCACGTCGCGCGGATGATCCGGGCTTAGTCGAGCAGGTAGCAGAGGTCTTCGCGGTCGCACCGGTCGGCCGAAGTGGAAAGAAATCCGTCCAGTCCCAGCCGCGTCGTGCCGTCCAGGCTGGCGCCGTCGACGTCCTCGCGCCGCAGCACCACCTGCAGTTCGCGGTAGGGCAGCTCGATGGCGAACCGGTCCAGCAGCGCGGCCACGACACGGGCGCCGCTGCCGCCGGGCAGGAAGCGTTCGAAGTCCAGGCTGGACAAGGGTCCCAGGCGGAGTCGGATGCCGAGATCGGGCCGCACGAGGCGCGCACCGACGGTGCTGCCGGCGCCGAGCGTGCAGTTGCTCGCGGCCAGCCGGGTGCGCAGCGACGTGTCCAGCACGTCCCAGCGCCCGGTGAACTGCAGCACCTGCACCGGCACGCCAAGATACTCGGCCAGCACGCCGGCGACCATCCTCCCGGGCACGACCCGGCAGCGCAAGGGGGCGGCGAAGCGGGCCAAGGTCGCCGCAGGCAAGGCGTCTCCATCGCGCCGCGCCACGCCTGCGATGGCCAGCAGCAGCGGCAGCAAGCGGTCCTGTCCATCCTCCGTTCCAAAGCGCACGCGGTACTTGCACCAGGCGCGGTAGAACAGCGCCAGCTGCCGCCCCGAGAACATGTCGAAGAAGGCGCGCACGCTGGCGTCGTCCGTCGCCGCCTCCCAGGCCGCAATGCGCTCGGTGTAGTGCAGCGGCAGCGTGCCAGCCACGCCGAGCAAGCCCATCAGCAATGGCTGCACCTCCACGGCCGTCTCGCCCTGGTCCACCCTGCACGCGATGGCTTCGATGTCGCTCGAAGGAAATCCAAGGCCGAGGCTGTTCCTGAAGCGGATCACGCCGCCCAGCGCGCGCTCCGGCGCGATGCCCTGGCGAGCCAGCCAGCGCAGCAGCAGCCGGATGGCCTGGAAGAACTCGACCCGTTGCGGCGCCTTGAACAGCCAGCCGATCACACCAGGCTCAGGTCGCCATTGCGTGCTTCGCATCGCAGCAATTCCTTATCACCCTGGCTCGAGACCAGCACCAGGCGCGTGAAGCTGTTCAGGTGAACGGAAAGTCCGAAAAAGCGGCTGACGACCTGGCCGAAAACCGCCAGGCTGCTGCCGGCGAAGGCCTCTTCGTCGACCGTCATCGTGATCTCGGTGCCGTGTACCAGGCTGGACCCGTAGCGGTTGCGCAGCCAGGCCGTCGCGGGATGGGCGCGCAGGGCGAGCACTCCGGCGATCTGGCGCTGGGTGGCGGCGGTGCGCGGCAGGTCGTACAGCGACAGCGCTTCGCGGAAAGCATCGAGGTCGGCCAGCGAGCGGTGGTTCAGCGCCAGCTGGGTCACCAGGCGCCAATGTGTGCCGCCACGGCTGGCGAAGCGCAGCGGCGCAGTTGGTTTACGCAGCATCCGGATCGGCAGGCCGTTGGTGGCGGTCTCGCTCATCAGGTCGCCGCCAGGCGCGCCGAATCCTGCCGTGCAGGCGTGCGGGCCGTTGGTGCAGGTGAGGTCGATGGACGCCACGCTCGATTCGTCGTCCGGCAGCAAGGCCTCGTCGTCCGTGAAGGCAATTTTCATGCGGTGCCTCCGGTCGCCGCCATCGTCGCGCCGCGCGAACCAGTAGCGCTGGCTGCGCCTTCCTCCCTCCCCGTGCCGCAAGCCGTAATAGGGCCGGTATTCGACGCTGTTCGCCTTGCCGCCTTCTGTCTTGAGCACGTGCACCGAATCGATGCTGTAGACCTCGATGCCGTCTTCATGCTTGCTCGGGATGACGTCGTACATCGTGACGCGCTGGGTAATGCGGACCGGGCTGGCCGGCTGCGCGAACAGGTTCACGGCCGGGGCACAGCCTGGCAACAAGTTCGCTGCCGACAGCGGCTTGAGGATGCGGGCGGCGTTGGCGTCGGCGTGCAGACCGGCCAATACGACATGCAGGGTGAAGCGGCGTGCACCGGCCGGTAAGGCGCCGGCCAGGGCGGCCAGGTCGATATCGACGAAATGAAACTTCTCCGGGAAGGCGAAGTATTCGCTCAGGAGGCGGTAGGCGGCGTGCTCGTAGGGCTGGGCAGGCACGAGCGCCTCCTCGTCGTCGAGTCCGCCGAGCGCGAGCGGAAAGCGCTCCAGCTTGCGCCAGGATTCCAGGCCATCCGCCTCCACATAAGCGCCCGACGCCTGCATGAACAGCGTATCGAGCAGCGCCGAACTCAGCAGGTTATCGGCATCCACATAGAGCCGCAGGCGCGGCAGGCCGAGCTGGTGCAGCATGCGCGCCGGCATGGCGCTCTCCAGGGCGATGCTGATGCGGGCGCTGGCGCGCGCCGGCAGGCGCATTTTGGGCGGCGCGTGCAGGGTCGGCTCGAAGCAGGCGCGCGCCACCGTGACCGGCGCGATGGCCAGCGCGCTGGTGGTGCGGAAGCGGCACAGCGTCCCCTTGCCGTGCAGCGAGCTCATCTCGGTGCCGCGCGGGACGATGTGAACGTGTTCCAGCTTGAGCTCGCGTCCCGCCGGAGCGGAACCGGTGTCCACGCGCACGATGGAGCAGGAGGGAATGCCGTGCAGGAAGTGGGGATAGAGGCTGCCCAGCAGGGCCTCGGTCAGTTCGGGATAGTCGTCGTCGAGCTTCCTGGCGGTGCGGGCGTTGAGCAGCGCACAGGCCTGGATCAGGCGGCGGATGTGTGGATCTTCACTGCCTTCGACGCCGAGACCGAGGGCGTCCGCCAGCTTGGGATACTGCTGGGCAAGCTCGCGGCCGACCGTGTTCAGGTAGACGAGTTCGCGTTCATAGTATGGCAGCAGCTCTTCCATCTCGGCCCCCTCTGTGCTGACTCCTTAAGGTCGGACAGATCGATGATGGAAGCATTGCGGGCGCGCAAAAATTAGTCCCGCGGACCTCACTCCTCCTAGGGCTTCAGGCCCAGCGCATGCAGCCGCCCCCGCAGCCGCCGGATTTCATCGGCCAGGTCGAGCACCAGCGCCGCCAGTTCTTCGTTCGCGTCGAAATCGCGTTCCAGGTGCAGCAGGCGGCGCGCCCGCGCCAGGTCCTTGCTGCGGAAGCGCCATTCCGTCACCCCGACCGTCAGGTCGCCCAGCACGCCCGCTTCCACGTGCCGCACCACCCAGGAGGGTTCCACGCTGCAGGCGCACGCCAGCTCGTCCAGGGTCAGCGCGATATCGTCCAGCAGCACGCCGCTCAAGGATTCGCTCATGGATCCGTTTCGTTGCATCGTCTCGCTCCTCACGCAGTTCTGGGATTGAACGCAAGATCC
This sequence comes from Massilia sp. AB1, assembly GCF_018119385.1. Taxonomy (NCBI): domain Bacteria; kingdom Pseudomonadati; phylum Pseudomonadota; class Betaproteobacteria; order Burkholderiales; family Oxalobacteraceae; genus Massilia; species Massilia sp. AB1. The sequence goes on from NZ_JAGKSG010000063.1 coordinate 6,071, forward strand.
CGCGCCATGGCCTGGTACAGCTCGCGTGCGCGGTCATTGTTCGCGGGCGGCAGCACCACATCCAGGATCAGGTACAGGTCGCCCGGCTGGGCCGCCGGAATACCCCTGCCTTTCAGGCGCAGCTTGCGTCCGCTCTGCGAGCCGGGCGGCACCGTGACCTCCACCGCACCGGACGGCGTCGGCACCGACACCTTGGCGCCGAGCGCGGCTTCCCAGGGCGTCACCGGCACGTTCTCGTACACGTGCACGCCTTCGATGCGGTAGCGCGGATCGGGATTGAACTGGATCTCCAAATAGAGGTCTCCCGCCTTCGCGCCGCCGGCGCCCGGGTGCCCCTGCCCCGTCAGCCGCAGCTGCTGGCCGGGCGTGACGCCCTTCGGAATCGTGACGTTCAGCGTCTTCTCCTGCCTCGTCACGCGCCCGTGCGCGTCGTGCTGGGGCACGCGCAGGCTGACGGTGCGGCTGCCGCCCTGGTAGGCGTCGCGCAGGTCGATGGCGATCGCGGCGTGGATGTCCTCGCCGCGCATCTGGAAGCCGCCGCGCCGCGCGTGCCGGCCACGGCCCATGTGGGCGAACAGGTCGGCGAAGATGTCGTCGCCCCCGGCGCCGCCGAAGTCGAACTGCTCGCTCCAGTCGGGCGGCGGGCGGAACTGCTCGCCAGCGTGGTGGCCGCGGCCGAGCTGATCGTAGGCGGCGCGCTTCTCGGCGTCGCCCAGTACGTCGTAGGCCTCGTTGATTTCCTTGGTCCTGTGGTCGGCGTCGGCCTCCTTGCTCACGTCGGGATGGTACTTGCGCACCAGCTTGCGGTAGGCCTTCTTGATCTCGTCCGCCGAGGCGCCGCGTTCGACGCCGAGGGTCTGGTAATAATCCTTGTATTCCACGAGCTTGCTCCTGGATCAGATTGGATGGGTGAGATGCGCCATATGTGATGGTCGACGGCTTGCATTTCAACCAGAAGCGGCCGCAGCACGCTCCCCAATATCACGCGGACTTAGCAATAAGACAGTAGAATCGGAGGTTTTCCCCCGCGCACCTGAATTGCCATGACCGCCACCGTTTCCGTCGCGACCTCGTCGCCCGTCCGCACCGAAATCGCCACCCTGTGGCGCCTGTCCTGGCCGATGCTGGTCGGCCAGCTGGCGACCGTGGGCATGGGTGTGGCGGACGTGGCCATGACCGGGCACGTCAGCGCGGAAGAGCTGGCCGCCGTGTCCCTCGGCACCTCGGTCTGGTCCATCGTGCTCGTCACCGTGATGGGCACCATGATGGCGATCAATACCGTGGTCGCCCACGAGATCGGCGCCGCGCGCTACGACCAGGTCCCGCATTCGGTGCGCCAGTCGATGTGGAAAGGCCTGCTGGTCGGTATCGTCGCCTGCCTGTTCGCCAACCTGTGCACCTTGCTGTTCGACCATGTCGGCCTGGAAGCCGCCGTAGCCGACCGCGCCTCGCTGTTCTTGCACGTCATCAGCATCGGCATGCCGGCTTTCGCCTGCTACCGGGCGCTGTACGGCTACACGACCAGCATCAACCAGACCATGCCCATCATGTGGATCGCCATCTTCGGCCTGGTCTACAACGTGGTGATGAACTGGCTGCTGGTGTTCGGCAACCTGGGCTTTCCCGCGCTGGGCGCGGTCGGCTGCGCGGTGTCGACGGCGAGCGGCATGTGGCTGATGCTGGGCTTGATGGTGTGGTGGGTGAAGCTGTCGCCCGCGTATCGCATGACCTATCCCTTCGACCGCTGGGAGGGTCCCGAAAGCAAGACCATCGCTTCGATGCTGCGCCTCGGCCTGCCGATCGGCGTCACCTATTTCGCCGAGGTCAGCGCCTTTGGCCTGATCAGCCTGCTGGTGGCGCGCTTCGGCGTGGTGCAGGTGTCCTCGCACCAGGTGGCGCTCAACTTTTCCTCGCTGGTGTTCATGGTGCCGCTGAGCTTTGCGATCGGCATGCTGACCCGCGTCGGCCAGGCCATGGGCGAAGGCAATCCGGTGCGCGCCCGCTTCGTGGGCTGGGTCGGCGTGGGCATGTCGGTCGCCTTCGGTGCGCTCTCGGCCCTGGGCATTGCCATCTTCCGCTGGGAAATCGCGGCTGCCTACACTTCGGACCCGGCGGTCCAGGCCGCCACCGCCCACCTGCTGCTGTTCGCCGCCCTGTTCCAGCTGTCGGACGCCACCCAGGTGGCCACCGCCTCTGCCATCCGCGGCTACCACGTGACGCGTCCGCCCATGATCATCCAGCTGCTGGCCTTCTGGGGCGTGTCGCTGCCGGTCGGCTCCATCCTGGGCCTGGCGCCGCAATGGTTCCCGTGGGCGCCCGCCGCACCGATGGAATCGACCGGCTTCTGGATCGGCCTGGTGATGGGCCTGACGGTGGCGGCGGTGCTGCTCACCTGGTCGTTCGAGAAGCTGGCGCGCCAGCGGATCCGCGAGGGGCGTGCATAGGCATATTTACAGCGTTTCCAGCCCGACTCTGGTATCGTCTCGCCGTTGCACTAAATTAACTAGATCCAGAGACTCTATGCGCCCTCTCCTCCTTCTCCTGGCCGCTCTCGCGGCCGCTCCCGCTTCGGCCGAACGCCTGACGCTGGACCGCATCTACGGTGAACCGGCCCTGGCCGGCCCCGGCGTGCGCACGCTGCGCGTGTCGCCCGATGGCGAACGCGTGACCTTCCTGCGCGGCCGCAGCGACAACCAGTACCAGCTGGACCTGTGGGAGTACAACACCAAGAGCAAGAAAACCCAGCGCCTGATCGATTCCAAGCGCCTGGTGCCGAACGAGGAGCTGTCGCTGGAAGAGAAGGCGCGCCGCGAGCGCGCCCGTACCGCCGGCCTGTCGGGCATCCTGAACTATTTCTGGTCCCCGGACGGCCGCCAGCTGCTGGTGCCGATCGCCGGCGACCTCTACCTGGTCGATGCCGACAAGCCTGAGGCCGCGCGCAAGATCGCCTCGGGCAACGTGATCGATCCGAAGATCTCGCCGAAGGGCCGCTATGTGTCCTTCGTGCGCAACCAGAACCTGGTGGTGGTCGACCTGGGCAGCGGCGCCGAGCGCCAGCTGACCACCGACGGCAAGGGCACCGTGCACAACGGCGAGGCCGAGTTCGTGGCGCAGGAAGAGATGGACCAGCACACCGGCTACTACTGGGCGCCGGACGATTCCTTCATCGCTTACCGCCGCTATGACGAAGCACCGGTGCCGGTGGCGCGCCGCTTCGAGATCTTCGCCGACCGCACCGAAGTGATCGACCAGCACTACCCGGCCGCGGGCGACCCGAACGTCCTGATCGACCTGATGATCGTCAACCCGGTCAGCGGCGAGCAGCGCAAGATCGACCTGGGCGCCGAGAAGGACATCTACCTGGTGCGCGCCGACTTCAGCGCCGACGCCAAGACCCTGATCTACCAGCGCCAGACGCGCGACCAGAAGCGCCTCGACCTGGTGGCCGTGGACGTCGCCACCCTGGCCCAGCGCCCGCTGTTCTCCGAGAGCTCGAAGACCTGGGTCAGCATCCACAACGACCTGCGCTTCCTGAAGAAAAAGAATGCCTTCATCTGGGCCTCAGAGCGCAGCGGCCGCAACCACCTCTACCTGTACGGCCTGGACGGCAAGCTGCTGCATCCGATCTCGTCCGGCGAATGGGGCGTGGACAGCGTCCTGGCGGTCGACGAGAACGCCGGCAAGGTGTACGTGGCCTCGAACCGCGACGCCGTGATCGACAAGCAGACCTATGCCCTGAACCTGGACGGCAGCAACGCCGCCAAGCCGGCGCGCATCACCACCGGCGACGGCTGGCATGACGCTTCGTTCGCGGGCAACGGCAAGATCTTCGTCGACACCTACTCGAACCCGCGCACCCCGCCGCAGGTATCGATCCGCCGCGCCGACGGTTCGATGGTCGAGTGGCTGGAAAAGAACGAGCTGAACGCGAACCACCCGTACGCCAAGTACCTGCCGGACCACCTGCCGACCGAGTACGGCACGATCAAGGCCAAGGATGGCCAGACCCTGCACTACTCGATCATCAAGCCGGCCAACTTCGATGCGAGCAAGCGCTATCCGGTGTTCCTGTTCACCTACGGCGGCCCGCACTCGCAGCGCGTGACCCGCGCCTGGGGCAACTACTTCGACCAGTACATGGCGCAGCAGGGCTTCGTGGTGTTCCGCCTGGATAACCGCGGCTCGAGCCGCCGCGAGCGCCAGTTCACCGACGTCATCTACAACAACCTGGGCAAGCACGAAGTCGAAGACCAGCTGACCGGCATCGAATGGCTGGGCCAGCAGAGCTTCGTCGATCCGAAGCGCGTGGGCGTGTTCGGCTGGAGCTATGGCGGCTTCATGACCCTGCGCCTGCTGGCGGCGGCGTCGGACAAGATCGCAATGGGCGTGTCGGTGGCGCCGGTAACCGACTGGGCGCTGTACGACACCCACTACACCGAGCAGTTCGTGGGCGGCACGCCGAAGGGCGATCCGGAAGCCTACAAGCGCAGCGGCGTGTTCGCGCACCTGGATGGGCTGAAGTCGCCGCTGCTATTGATCCACGGCATGGCGGATGACAACGTGCTGTTCACCAACACCACCCGCCTGATCGACGAGCTGGTGAAGCGCAATGTGCAGTTCGACCTGATGACCTATCCGGGCGCCAAGCATGGCATTTCGGGCAAGGTGAACCAGCGCCATGTGTATGGGATGATCGAGGCGTTCTTCAAGAAGAACCTGGGCGGGACGCAGGCGAAGTAAACTGCGCTTTTCCCCGGAGACGGCCGCGTGATCGCGGCCGTTTCTATTTGTGCGCTTACTCATGCAAACCTGGCTTCCCCAGCACACCCCAAAATGACAACAGCCGCCTCCCGGCGGCTGTTCCCCAACTCACCCAAGCAAACGCTCAACGACGACGCGTCGCTTCATCCAGCGCTTCGCGTGCATCGCCCAGCTTCTCCTGGGTCTTGCCCTCGACCTGGTTCTTCAGGCCTTTCACCTGCTGCTCAGGGCTATCCACCAGCTTGCCGGCTTCTTCCTGAATCTTTCCGCCGATATCCTGCAGTTTGCCTTCGACTTGATCCTTGTTCATGGCTTTCTCCTTTCATTCACACGGTGATATCAGAATAGCAATCCACATACAGCTCTTCTGTTCGCGTCCGCACACAGTCGCGTCAGCTCATCCGCGCGACGTTTGATCAAGGTAAATGCTAATCTTTTGTCAACGCGGCGCTGCCGCTCACCGAGGTATCGGCCATGCATGACGACCACCCGACCGCTTCGCATCCACCGCCCGAACCGCCGCAGGCGCAGCGCCGGCTAGCGCGCCGCGCCACGCTCATCAACGGCATCGCGGTGCTGTTCCTGTTCGGCGTCGCCGCCATCGTCATGGCCGCCGACGCCCTGCTGCTGACCTTCGCCTGCATCCTGTGCGCCGTGCTGCTCTACAAGCTGAGCGACATCCTGCACCGCCGTTTCGGCCTGAACCGCAAAGTGGCGCTCACCGTGATCGTGCTGCTCCTGCTCGCCATCATCGGCCTGGGCGGCTGGGCCATGGCGCCGCAGATCTCGGAACAATCGAACAAGCTCGCCAAGGAAATCCCGGCCGCCGTGGAGCGGCTGCAGAACGAAGTGGCCCAGCATCCGCTGCTCAAGCGGATCGCCTCCGAACTGCCGCCGCCGGAAACCATCGTCAAGCAGCTGGGCAACCTGGTGCCGAACGCCGGCCTGTTCTTCACGGGCGTGCTGGGCGCCGTCGGCAACGTGATCATCATCTTGTTCGTCGGCATTTACTTCGCAGCGACACCCCATCTCTACACCAGCGGCGCCGTGCGCCTGATTCCGCAGACCCGGCGCGACCGCGCCCGCCAGGTGCTGCAGGAGCTCGGCCATACACTGGCCAGCTGGCTGATGGGCAAGGCGGCGTCGATGCTGATCGTCGGTATCGCGACCTCGGTCGGCCTGAGCATGCTGGGTGTGCCGCTGGCGCTGATCCTCGGCATCATTGCCGGCCTGCTCGACTTCATTCCCTATCTCGGCCCGATCATGGCGGGCGTGCCGGCCGTGCTGCTGGCGCTGTCGATCAGCCCCGAACTCGCGCTCTACACGGTGCTGCTGTTCGTCGGCGTCCAGTTGGTCGAAGGCTATCTGCTGCAGCCGCTGATCGAAGCGCGCGCGGTGGACTTGCCTCCGGCCCTGGTGATCGTGATGCAACTGATCTTCGGCACCCTGTTCGGCTTTGCCGGGGTGGCGCTGGCGACGCCGCTGGCGGCGGTCCTGTCGGTGCTGGTCAAGATGCTCTATATCGAAGACGTGCTGGGCGACCGGACGCCTGCCCGCAAGGACTCGGGATGAAAAAAGCCGCGCACTGCGCGGCTTTTGTTTGAGAAGGCTGGGAATCAGCGGTTGCCCTTGACGATGTCTTTCACATCGCCCACTTTTTCCTGGACCTTGCCCTCGGCCTGGTTCGACAGGCCTTCGCGCTGCTGCTGGCGGCTGCCGACGGCCTCGCCGACTTTCTGCTGAATCTTGCCGCCGATGTTCTTGGCCTGGCCTTTGATTTGGTCGTCGTTCATCCTGGTCACCTCATGCTGTAGTGAATCGAAGCTTCACCTTAGGCGCGATTGCCGGGCCACTCTGTACGCTGGTTAACGCTCAGGCCTGCGCCAGACGCTGGCCAGCCAGGGCTGCTGTTCGCGCGGCAATCCTGCCGGACGGTAATAGTGATGCAGCGGCGTGAAGCCGGCGGTGGTCAGGAAGCGTTCCCATGTTTCATAGTCGTAATAGCTGCCGTAGCGCGGGCCGTTCCAGCCTTCCTCGTTGTGGCCGCGCGGATTGGAGCTGAACAGGACGCCGCCGGGCTTGAGGGTGTTGAACAGGTGTTGCAGGACGTCCGGCAAGTTGGCGCTGGGCACGTGGAACAAGGCGGCGTTGGCAAAGATGCCATCGAACATCGAAGACGGCAGGTCGAGGTGCAGGAAGTCCTGGCGCCAGACTTCGCAGCCGCTGTAGGCGCGGGCCATGTCGGCGAATTTTTCGCTGCCGTCCAGGCCGATGGCGCGGTGGCCGAGGGCGGTGAAGGTCTTCAGGTCGCGGCCGGGGCCGCAGCCGAGGTCCAGGATCGTGTACGGGGCCGGGGCGGTGATGGCGGACAGCAGCGCATCGATGTTCTGGCTGACGTCGTGCTCGATGGTGCCGGCGAAGAAGGCCTCGGCGCTGCGGTTGTAGTGCTCGAGGGTGCGGCGGGTGATGTCGTCGGGGGTCATGGGGTGAATCGTAACGCGTTGCCGGCTTATGTGGCGAGCGCTAATGCAGTCGCTACGCTTGGGAATTGGGTTCCGGCCTTCGCCGGAACGACGGTTTTTAAGCTGGCAACAGAGATAAACACGCTGTTGGCCCGCTCCTTTTGAATCGTCGTACCGGCCTCGTTTGCACGCACACCATTAGCGCATGATGTGCACCCAAGCACTTACCAAACGCGCACCCGCTCCTGCGGCGCCAGATACAGCTTCTGCCCCGGCTTCACCCCAAACGCGTCATACCACGCATCCAGGTTACGCACGGTATAGGTGCGATACTGCGCCGGCGCATGCCCATCGGTCAGCACCGTGCGGCGCAGGCTGGCTTCGCGCATCTTGGTGCGCCATGCGCGGCCGTAGCCGGTGAAGAACTCGCGGTCCGCCTCCTGGGTCGCCGCCTTCTCGCCGCCTTTCAGCTTGTACGCATCGTAGGCCGCCGCCAGGCCCGCCAGGTCGGACAGGTTCTCGCTCAGGGTCAGCTGGCCGTTCAGCGCCAGGTCCTCGAAGGGCTTATAGGACGAATACTGCTCCACCAGCTTCTGCGAGGCGGCCTTGAAGTGGGCCAGGTCTTCCTTGGTCCACCAGTCGCGCAGGCGGCCCTGGGCGTCGAACTGGGCGCCCATGTCGTCGAAGCTGTGGCTGATCTCGTGGCCGATTACCGAGCCGATCGCGCCGTAGTTCGCCGCATCCGATGCCTGCGGATCGAAGAACGGCGGCTGCAGGATCGCGGCCGGGAAGTTGAGCGCGTTCTGCATCGGCAGGTTCACCGCATTGACCAGCTGCGGCGGCATGCACCATTCGCTGCGGTCTGGCTTCTGGCTCAGCTTGGCCAGCTGCTGCCGGTAGTGGAACTGCTGCGCGCGGATCACGTTGCCGAAGGCGTCGGTCGGCGAAACCTGCAGGCCCTCGTACGACTTGAACTTGTCCGGGTAGCCGATGCCCACGTACATGGTGCGGACCTTTTCCTTGGCCTGGGCGCGGGTGGCCGGAGCCATCCAGTCGAGCTTGTCGATGCGGCGCGCGAAGGCGTCCTTGATGTTGCCCACCATCTGCTGGATGCGGGCCTTGTTCTCGGCCGGGAAGTACTTGCCGACATAGAGCTTGCCGACCGCGTCGTCCATGGCGCCGTTGGTGGCCGACAGCGCGCGCTTCCAGCGCAGCGACTGCTGCGGGGTGCCGCCCAGGGCCTTGCCGTAGAAGGCGAAGCGCTGGTCGCCGAAAGCCTTCGGCAAGGTGTTGGCGTACTGGTTCACCAGGTGGAAGGCCAGGTAGTCCTTCCAGGTTCCGATGTCGGTCGCCATGACCTGGCGCGCCGCGCCCGTCACCGCGCCCGGATGATAGACCTGGAAGCGGTCCTGCTTGCCCAGGCCGGCGGCCGACAGGAAGGTCTTCCAGTCCATGCCCGGCGCCTTGCTGGCGAAGTCCTTGGCGGTCCAGACATTGTTGGCCTTCTGGATGTCGGCGGATTCTTCGCGCGAGGCGTGGCTCTGCGCCAGCTCCGATTCGAGCGCGAAAATCTTCAGGGCGCGTTCCTCGGCCTTGTCGAAGCCGGCCAGGGTCAGCATGGCGGCGATGTGCTGCTGGTACTTGGTGCGCAGCTCGGCCATCTTGGGATTGTTGTCGAGGTAGTAGGCGCGGTCCGGCATGCCCAGGCCGCCCTGCAGCAGCCAGGGCACGTTGCGGCCGGGTTCGTTCAGGCCCTGGTTGATCCACACGCCGAACAGGTTCTCGGTCTCGAAGTTGGTGGCGTTCAGCGGATCGACGTCGGCGCGCAGCGAGGCGCCCAGCACGCGCGCCAGGTCGGTGCGCGACTTGATCGCCTCGATCCTGGCCAGGTGCGGCCTGAGCGGCGCGGCGCCGGCGGCTTCGATCGCCGCTTCGTTCATGTAGGCGTTGTAGAAGTCGGCCACCTTGCGCGCTTCGGCGCCGGCGGCCTTGTCGGCGCCCGCGGCTTCGATCAGCTTGACGATGCGCTGGTTGGTCTCGTCGGCCAGGGCGTGCATCGAGCTCCAGGCGCCGCGGTCGGCCGGAATCTCGGTGCTGGCCAGCCATTCGCTGTTGGCCCAGGCGAAGAAGTCGTCGCCCGGCAGCATGGTGGCGGCGGCCGGCTTGGCCTGGGTGGCGGCTGCGCCCTGCTCCGCTGCAAAGCCGGGGGTCATGGCGAACGTGGCGCCGCACAGGGCCAGGGCGATGGCGGTTTTAACTGGTGTCCAGCGGGTCTTCATGGCTTTCTTGTCTCCTGGTGAAGTCATTGTTGTCATTTCAAAGCTGCGCGCACCTGGGGCAGCAGGCGCTCCTTCTGAGCGGCGCGGATGCGCACGCCATTGCCGATGCGTTCGGCTTCGACCACGGCGTCCGGGCCGAAGTTCTTGCGCACGTAGGCTTCCATCATGTCGGCATGGCGCGGGTCGGACGAGGAGCCGACGATGCCGGCGAACATGGCGTAGCGCCCCAGGGCTTCCATGTTCTGCAGCAGAGCGTCGCGGTTGGCGGTGGCGAAGGCCCAGGTCTGGTCGAGGTGCTCGCCGGCCACGCCGAACAGCATGTAGGGAATGATGTCCGGCGGGGTGTCCGGCGAAATCAGCGCCTTCATGGTGCGCGCCGCCAATGCCGGGTCCTGGGCGCTGGTGAGCGCCTTGCCGAAGCGGTTGCGTTCTTCGCTGTTGGGCGCGGCCGCGGCGCGCGCCGCCAGCGCCTCATAGGTGGCGGCGTCGGCGTAGCGGCCGGCGGTGCTCATGACGAAGTCGATCATGGCCGGCGAGACCGAAGACGGATTCTCCAGGTAGCGCGCAAAGCGCGCCTTGCCCTCGGCGATGGCCTGCGGATCGGCTGCGCGCGCCAGCGCGGTGGCCAGCATCCCGCGCAGTTCGCCGTCCTCGACCGGTTCGCCCGGCTTTTCTTCCCATCCCAGCTTGTCGAACTTCGGGCGCGCGAAGCCGATCAGGAAGCGCCGGATCAGGGCCTGTTCCGGCTCGCCGCGCGCCAGGGTGTCGAGGGTGCGCAGGTTGGACAGGATCGAATCCCACACGGCCAGGCGCGGCTCGTCGCGGTAGCTCTCGACCAGTTTCAGGTAGCCGTCCAGCTGCATGCGGCCGCCGGACACCAGGCTCCAGGCATCGGTCAGCAGTTTCAAACGGGTGGAGTCGCGCAACTGCGGCGCCTGGGCCGCCAGGGCCTGGAAGCTGGCCGGATCGTACTGCACGCGGAAGTAGCCCACGCTGTACGGGTCGACCACCAGCGTGCCTTCGCAGCTGGCCTGGGTAAAGCTCTGGCTCGGGCCCGAGAGCAGCATGGTCCAGGCCTTGCCGTTGACGGTGCCCACCTGCACGGGGATGTTCCACAGGCGTTTTTCCGTCGCCGGTTCGTCGAGGCGGTACTGTTCCTGCGACAGGGTCACCTTGCGCTTGCCGTTCTCACAGGCCTGTTCCACCTTCACCAGCGGGAAGCCCGGCTGCAGGGTCCAGTCGGAGGCGAGCTTCTCGACCGGCTTGCCGGTGGCCTTTTCCAGCGCCTGCCACAGGTCGGCCGAGGTGGTGTTCGAGTACTGGTGCTTCGCCATGTAGGCGCGGATGCCCTTGCGGAAGGATTCCTCGCCCAGGTAGGCCTCGAGCATGCGCAGGAAGGCCTCGCCCTTGCGGTAGGTGATGGCGTCGAAGGCGGCGGCGGCCTGCTCTTCGTTGTCGACCGGGGTCTGGATCGGGTGGGTGGTCTTGCGCGCGTCGAGGTTGAGCACGTACTCGCGCTCGGCGATGCCGCTCAGGTAGGGACGCCATTCGGGGTGGAAGTGCTGGGTCGCCTTGGCCGCCATCCAGGAGGCGAAGCCTTCGTTGAGCCACAGGTTGTCCCACCAGGCCATGGTCACCAGGTTGCCGAACCACTGGTGGGCCAGTTCGTGCGCATTGATGGCGAAGGACAGCTTCTTGACCCGCTCCGGGCTGCGTTTCGGGTCGACCAGCAGGGTCGGCTCGTTGTAGACGATGGCGCCCCAGTTTTCCATCGCGCCGTTGAAACCGCCCGGGATCGCGATCTGGTCCAGCTTGGGCAGCGGATACGGCACGCCGAAGTAGTCGTTGAAGTAGTGCAGCAGGTCGCGCGAGGCGGCCAGCGGGAAGGCGGCCGAGCCCAGCTTGCCCTCGGTGGTGACGATGCCGATGTCGACGCCGTCCTGCTTTCCGGCCAGGCGCTCCATCTCGCCCGCCACCAGCACCACCAGGTAGCTCGGCATCCTGGGCGTGTTGCCGAAGGAGATGCGCTGCATGCCGCCGCCGAGGCTTTCCTGTTTCTCGATGGGGGTGGTGGAATAGGCCTTGAAGTTGCCCGGCACGTCGACCGTCAGCTTGAAACGGGCGCGGAAGGCCGGTTCGTCCCAGGTCGGCAGCACGCGCCGCGCGTCGGTCGGCGCCATGGTGGTGGCGATCAGCTTCTTGTCCGCCCCGCCCGCCTTGTAGTTGACATAGAACAGGCCGCGCGCCTCGCGCGTGATCTGGCCGCGGAACTGCAGCGCCAGCTGGTATTTACCGGGGGCCAGCGGCTGGGCCAGCTCGAAGCGCAGGGTCTGCTGTTTGCGGTCCAGGATCGGCGTCAATTTCAGCTGGCTCAGGCCCTTGCCGGACAGGCTGGCGCCGTCGATCTCCATGTTGTCGGCATTGAGCATGATGACCGAGGTGGTCTTCAGGACTTCGATGTCGACCGTCTGGGTGCCGCGGAAGGTGTTGCCGGGGACGTCGGCCACCAGGTGGGCGGCGTACTGGGTGGGCACCACGTCCTTGGGCAGCTTGCCCGGGGTGGCGGCAAACGAATAAGGCGCTTCTGCCTGGGCAGCGGCGGCCGTGACTGCAAGCGCAAGGGCAGCCGCCTTGCGCATGACCGGCATATGTCTCATGGTGTCTCTCTCGTTCTTGTTCGGGCGTCCGGACTCGTGCCGGACTGCGCAACTTCTCAGGCTGCACTCTATGCAAGCCTGCTCCCGCATGCGCCCCGAATGCGACAGACTGCAAAAAACGGGGCCAAACTGCCGAATACGGGGAATAGCGCGCATTGTAGGGCACATCGGCTGAAACACGGCGTAGCGATTTGCCATGCTTTAATGACAACTTTCCTTGCCTATAAAAATTTTCAAATTTTTTTGAAAAAACCCTAAAGTTCCCGAAAGTGCATCCGATAACGATGTAGACAACCGGCAATCCGGCCGGAGTTTTCAGCCTTGGTGCACTCATGACCGCGAACGAAGTCCTCTCGATGTACGAAAACCTGGCCACCCTCACCGGCCAGATGGCGAGCGCGGCCCAGACCGGGGATTGGAAGAATTTCGACCAGCTCGGCAGCGAAGCCAAGGTGGAAGCGCGCGCCGCCGCGACCGGCGTGCCGGCCCTGGACGGCGCCAAGCGCCTGCGCAAGATCGACCTGCTCAAGCAGCTGATGGCCAACGACCGCGCGATCCGCGACGTGACCGACCCGTGGATGGGCCAGCTGGACCGTGCGATGCAAGCGCACTGAGCAGTAACTTGCGAAAATGACAAAGGCGCCTCGTGCGCCTTTTTTACTTCCCGCCCTGCAGCTCGAACACAATCCCGGAAATGAAAAAAGCGCCCTCGGGCGCTTTTGGTGCAGCCAAGCCATTGGCTCAGCCGCGGAATGTGGAGAGCGAGCACCAGGTATCTCCTGGTGTCGCCTCTTGCCGGTTGCTTCCGGCGCCCACCGCCGCTGCAGGCTAGTGGACTGCTTCCGGACACAGGCGTTTATTCAACGGTTGCCTGCTTATCGCGCCACGCTATCGGTGGTGGCTGCGCCAGACCCTGCGCCGTCTGTGATCTCGTCGACCACGGAATTAGTATAACGCAAATTTTAAGCTTGTGTAGACGTGTCGTGCGCATCCTCTTCCAAGGTCGGTTCGGCCGCTTTCGGAGCGGATTTCTTGCGAGGAAAACGCTGGCGCAAGCGTGCCATCAGGGGCGCTTTCGGCGCGGCGGCGGCACGCGGCTTGACCGGTTTCCCCCGCCGCTTCGCCACCACGATCCCGCCGGCCAGCGCCAGCAAGGCCGCGATGCCGCCGCCGATCCAGCCCCAGGGCGTCTCGTCCACCGGCTCCGGGACCGGCTTCCTGCGCGGCTTGGCCTTCGCGGGCTTCGGCGCCGTCACCGCCGCCGGGCTGGCGCCCATCGCCACCTGCAGCACCTTCACCTTCTCTTCCAGCTGGCCGATCTGTTCGCGCAGCTGGGTGTTCTTGTAGTCGAGCGCCGCGCAGACCTTGGACGGCGCGCTCTGCGGCGCCGGGGTGCAGGCGCCGGGCGCCGGTGCGGGCGGCGGCAGCACGATCGGCGGCGCCGGTTTCTCCGCCTTCGGCGCCGGAGCGGGTTTGGCCGGCTTCGGCGCAGGAGCAGG
>NZ_JAGKSG010000064.1:0-19498 GCF_018119385.1 Massilia sp. AB1
CGGACGGCCACGGTTCGGGTGGCCCGGGGCGCCGCTGCGCAGCTGGATCGGCTGCGGCTTGGCGTTCAGGTCCGGCTCGAAGCCAGGAATCACGTGACGCGGCAGCGTCTGCTTGATGAGCTTTTCGATGTCCTTCAGCATCTGGTGCTCGTCCACGCACACCAGCGACACCGCTTCGCCCGTCGCGCCCGCGCGGCCGGTACGGCCGATACGGTGCACGTAGTCTTCCGGCACGTTCGGCAGGTCGTAGTTCACCACGTGCGGCAGCTGGTCGATGTCGATGCCGCGCGCCGCGATGTCGGTCGCCACCAGCACCTGCAGGCTGCCGTCCTTGAATTCCGACAAGGCCTTGGTGCGTGCCGACTGGCTCTTGTTGCCGTGGATCGCCATCGCGCCGATGCCGTCCTTGCCCAGCTGTTCCACCAGCTTGTTGGCGCCATGCTTGGTGCGCGTGAACACCAGCACCTGGTGCCAGTTGTTCGACTTGATCAGGTGCGACAGCATCGGGTGCTTCTTGTCGCGGTCGACCGGGTGGATCTTTTGCGCGATCACTTCCACGGTCGAGTTGCGGCGCGCCACTTCGATCGACGCAGGGTTGTTCAGCAGACGGTCGGCCAGGGCCTTGATATCGTCCGAGAAAGTAGCCGAGAACAGCAGGTTCTGGCGCTTCGGCGGCAGCAGGGCCAGCACCTTGCGGATGTCGTGGATGAAGCCCATGTCCAGCATGCGGTCGGCTTCGTCCAGGATCAGGATTTCGATCTTGCTCAGGTCGACGGTGCCCTGGCCCGCGTGGTCGAGCAGGCGGCCCGGCGTCGCCACCAGGATGTCCACGCCATGCTTGAGCAGCTTGATCTGCGGATTGATGCCGACGCCGCCGAAGATCACGGCGGAATTCAGGTTGGTGTACTTGCCGTACACGCGCACGCTTTCCTCGACCTGGGCCGCGAGTTCGCGGGTCGGGGTCAGCACCAGGGCGCGGATGGTGCGCGGAGCGGTCTTGTTGCGCAAGGCGGCGCCGGTCTTGTCGGTCGACAGGCGATGCAGGATCGGCAGGGTGAAGCCGGCGGTCTTGCCGGTGCCGGTCTGGGCGCCGGCCAGCAGGTCGCCGCCGTTCAGGACAGCAGGAATGGCCTGGGCCTGGATCGGCGTCGGGGCGGAGTAACCCTGTTCAGTAACGGCGCGCACGATGACGTCAGACAGACCAAGTGTAGAAAAAGACATAAATTCTCAGTAAAGAGTGGCCCGTCGCCATGAAAGGCGCCAGTCCAGGGAACTCGGATCGGATAGTGCAGGCGGGCGGCCGAGCCGCATCCCGCCCGGACGCTGCCGCATGTCGCGAAGTGCGCAGTGCGGCTAGCCGGGATTATAGTGAGAATGTTTCACTATGGAAAGTTTTGTGCAAAACTAACGGGCACTTTCCAGCCGTTGACGCGGGACAGGGTGGCTTGTGGCCGGCCTCCGTCCCGGAAGCACGGAGGGTATTTTACGCGAAAGGCGACAACAGCGGGATCAGGCCCCCGAATACCTTCGGGCCGGCGGCAATCACGTCGCCCTTGTGCAGGTAGTCCGACTCGCCGTTGAACTCGCCGACGATGCCGCCCGCCTCGGTCACCAGCAGCGCTCCGGCGGCGATGTCCCAGACTTTCAGGCCCTTCTCGAAGTAGCCGTCGATGCGGCCGGCGGCCACGTTGGCCAGCTCCAGCGCGGCCGAGCCGCCGCTGCGCACGCCGTGGCTGCGCGAGGCGACGACTTCGTACATGCGCAGGTATTCGGCCAGCGCGCGCGGATCCGGGCCGTGGCCGCTCGAGAGCAGGGCGCGCGCGATGCGGTCGGTGCTGCGCACGCGGATACGCTTGTCGTTCAGGTAGGCGCCGGCGCCCTTGCTGGCGGTGAACAGGTCGTTGCGGACCGGGTCATAGACCAGGGAATGGGTGATCACGCCGCGCTGTTGCAGGGCGATGGCGATGCAGTAGTTGGGGTAGCCGTGCAGGAAGTTGGTGGTGCCATCGATCGGGTCGATGATCCACACGTTTTCACTCTCGTCGTTCAGGTTGGCGGACGCGCCGCTTTCCTCGGCCAGGATCGCGTGATCCGGATAAGCCTTCAGCAGGGTCTCGACGATCGCCTGTTCCGCCGCCTGGTCGACGTCGGTGACGAAATCGTTGTGTTGCTTTTCAGAGACGGTGATGCGGTCGATATCGAAGGACGCGCGGTTGATGACGGTGGCGGCGCGGCGAGCGGCCTTGATGGCCGTGTTGAGCATTGGGTGCATGGAGGCTTTTCCGTGAAAAAACGCGAACGGCCCACGAACGCACCAGGGCGCTGTGAACGGTCGGCTATAAGAGTGAATTAAAGAGCAAAGCGGTGCCGAACCCGTTACAATCGCGGGCCTCAGGTATCAACCCAAGCCGCTTTCGAACCGTTCGCACACCGCGCGATGGCGCTATTGTAAATGAACTCGACCCAACCCGACACTTCTCTTTTCACCCGGCTGCGCTTTGTGCTGGTCGAAACCAGCCGCGCGGGCAATATCGGTGCGGTCGCCCGGGCCATGAAAACGATGGGATTCAGCGACCTGGTGCTGGTCACCCCCAAGTGCGAGGATCCCCTGAACGATGCGGAAGCGGTGGCCTTCGCCAGCGGCGCGGGCGACCTGCTGCAGAATGCCCGCATCGCCGGCAGCATCGGCGAGGCGCTGGAAGGCTGCAACTTCGCTGCCGCCGTGTCGGCGCGCCTGCGCGAATTCTCGCCGCCGGTCTGGACCCCGCGCGCCTTCTCCAGCCACGCGGCCCGGCAGGCGGAACTGCGTCCAGCCGTGGTGCTCGGCAACGAGCGGGTCGGCCTGCCGAACCACATTGTCGAGCAGTGCAACGTCCTGATCAACATCCCGGCCAATCCCGATTACTCGTCGCTGAACCTGTCGCAGGCGGCCCAGGTGCTGGCCTACGAGGCGCGCCTTGCCGCGACCGGCGACGGCGTCGACTTGCGCGGCGTGGGCTTCCATGGCGACGCCGCCAGCGTCACCCAGATCGAAGGCATGTACACGCACCTGGAAGAAGCACTGGTGGCGATCGACTTCCTCAAGCCCGACAACCCCGGGAAGCTGATGCCGCGCCTGAAGCGCCTGTTCGCGCGCACCCAGCTCGAGACCGAGGAAGTCAACATCCTGCGCGGCATCGCACGCCAGATCCTCAAGCACGCGCCTTCGAAAGACTAGGCAAACACTATTTGCATCCTGGCCGCTCGGTGCAAATATCCTTTGCATCGAAGCCGTAGCGGGCGCGGATTCCATCGATGTAGCGATGGCGCGAGCTGCGCAGCCTTTCGTGCGGCGCGAACGGGCTGCTGGCGCGGTCCAGCAGGTCGACCGCGGCCTGCAGCCGCGCCAGGTCGGGCGCTTGAGATTGCGTCGATTCGCGGATGACGCAGATGGCCAGTTCCTTGGCCGCGATGTCTTCCGGTAGTCCGGAACGGGTGCACAGCCCGTAAGTCCCGTCCAGGAAGTGCCCCCATTCGTCGTGCAGATGGGCGTCGAGGCCATCGTTCAGCTTCGGATCGCCGCTCTCCAGGGGCAGGGCGGCCAGCGCCTCGCGGTAGCGCCGCGCGAACATCCCGAAAGGATCCCGCGGCGCCGCCTGCAGCGCGCCTATCCAGGCGGCATAGCCGCGTGCGTAATACTCGACGGCGTGCTCCGCGGCATGCGGCCCGAAAAACGAGTCGCAGCCGAGCGCAAGGCGCAGCCGGTAGGAAGGCTTCGGCATCGCGCCATCGCGGATGAGCGCATCCAGGTGCTCCGGGGCCAGGCAGGCGGCCGCCAGCAACTGGGCGCGGGTGAAGAAGTGCTGGTTGAGGTAGTCGATGAGTTCCATGCCGCCATCCTAGCGGGTAGCCCGGTCCCTCGCTTCGGCGCGGGTCGAAGCATATAGACGATCTCCTCTAGTCCGGCCCGCTGGCGGTGGCGGGGCGGGACCTTTGTCGTACACTAGAAAAAACACAAGAGGATGAGCATGGGGACATCACGCAGGACTTTCCTGCAAGCCGGCGGCCTGGCCGCCATCCTGTTGGCCGGGGGCGGCGCCTGGTATCGCTCGGCGCACAGCGCGCCGCCGCACCGCTTTGCACTCGACGGCGAGGCGCGCGCCGCGCTGCATGCGATCGCGCCGGCGATCCTGGCCGGTGCGCTGCCGCCTGACCAGGCCCGGAGCCGGCAAGCGCTGGCCGCCGCCATCGAGGGCGTCCATGCCGCCATCCTCGGCCTGCCGCCCGCCACGCAAAAGGAAGTGCAGGACCTGTTCGGACTGCTCTCCCTGGCGCCGGCGCGGCGCGTCCTCACCGGCATCCCGGGCGGCTGGGAGAACGCCCGCCCCGAACAGGTGAGCGCCTTCCTGCAGGACTGGCGCCTGCACCGCCTTGGCCTGCTGCGCACCGCCTACCACGCGCTGCACGACCTGGTGCTGGGCGCCTGGTACGCCCAGCCGGCCGGCTGGGAAGCGATCGGCTATCCCGGGCCCATGAAAGAGCTGGCATGAGCAAGGAACACATCATCCCCGATCCGATCCGGGCCGGCCTGGCGCGCGGCTGGGACGTGGTCGACGCCTCCGGCTTGACGGAGGATCGCAGCATGCAGGCCGACGTCGTCATCGTCGGCAGCGGCGCGGGCGGCGGCATCAGCGCCGAGATCCTGGCCCGCTCGGGCCTGTCCGTGATCGTGGTGGAGGAGGGCGCGCTGCTGTCCTCGCGCGACTTCAACATGCGCGAGGCCGAGGCCTATCCTTCGCTGTACCAGGAATCGGCCGCGCGCAAGACGGCCGACAAGGGCATCGATATCCTGCAGGGCCGCACCGTGGGCGGCTCGACCACGGTCAACTGGACCTCGAGCTTCCGCACGCCGCCCGACACGCTGGCCTGGTGGAAGCGGCGCCATGCGCTGCCGGACGCCACGCCGGAATCCATGGCGCCCTGGTTCGAGATGGCCGAGCGGCGCCTGAAGGTCGGCGACTGGCAGGCCGCTCCCAACGAGAACAACGACATCCTGCGGCGCGGCGCGGAAAAGCTCGGCATTCCGACGGGCTTCATCCGCCGCAACGTGAACGGCTGCTGGAACCTCGGCTATTGCGGCATGGGCTGCCCGACCAACGCCAAGCAGTCGATGCTGGTGACCACGATTCCCGCCGCCCTCGATCATGGCGCGACCCTGCTGACGCGCGCCCGCGCCGAGCGCTTCGCGATCCGCGGCGAACACGTCGAGGAGCTGGTCTGCCAGGCCCTCGACACGCAGGGCTTGCGCCCGAGCGGGCGCGTGCTGCGCCTGCGCGCACGCCACTACGTGGTGGCCGGCGGCGCGATCAACTCGCCCGCGCTGCTGCTGCGTTCCGAAGCGCCCGACCCGAGCGGCATGCTGGGCCGCCGCACCTTTCTGCATCCCACCGTGATCTCGGCCGCCATCTTCCCGCAGCGCGTGGACGGCTGGGCCGGCGCGCCGCAGACGGTGTATTCCGACCACTTCCTGCACCAGGCGCCGGTCGACGGACCGATGGGCTACAAGCTCGAAGCCCCGCCGCTGCACCCGCTGCTGATGGCCACCAAGATGAGCGGCTTCGGCGCGCACCACGCGGACATCATGCGCGAGTTCCCGCATACGCACGCCATGCTGGCGCTGCTGCGCGACGGCTTCCACGAAGATTCGCAGGGCGGCAGGGTCGCCTTGCGCGCCGACGGCAGCCCGGAGCTCGACTATCCCCTCAACGATGTCCTGTGGGAGGGCGCGCGCCGCGCGCTGCTCAGCATGGCCGAGATCCAGTTCGCCGCCGGCGCGCGCGAGGTGCTGACCGGGCACGAGATGGCGCCGCGCTACGCCAGCTGGGCCGAGGCCAGGCGCGGCATCGCCGGGCTGCCGCAGCGCCTGCACCTGACGCGCGTGGTGTCGGCCCACGTGATGGGCGGCTGCGCCATGTCGGGCGACGAGCGCCTGGGCGTGACCGACGCGAACGGCCGCTACCGCGGGCTGGCGAACGTGTCGGTGCACGACGGCTCGCTGTTCCCGACTTCGGTCGGCGCCAACCCGCAGCTGAGCATCTACGGTTTGACGGCGCGCCTGGCGAGCGGCCTGGCCGCGGCCTTGACGGGACGCCAGGCGGCCCCGCTCGCATAGGAAGCAATGAGGAAGCGATGAGTGCACGCGGCATTCTCCGGCTGATCATCCTGGTGCAGGTGCTGGCGGCGCTCGGCATCGGCGTGGCCCTGACCGAGGCCGGGGCCAGCCGCTGGACCGCCTTCGCCGCCGGCCTGGGCGCCGTGGTCCTGGTGCGCATGCTCATCAACGCCAACAACTTCGTGATGAGCGCGCGCTGCGCCAGCCCGACGCCGAGCGAATTCCGCCTCAAGCCGCTGGGCAGCCTGCGCCTGTTCGCCGAAGAATTCATGTCCAGCATGCTGTATGCGAACTGGCACGGCCCGCGCGCCGTGCCGCGCACCCGCATCTATCGGGATTCGACGCTGCCGCCGGTGCTGCTGATCCACGGCTACGGCTGCAACAGCGGCTACTGGTGCCAACTGGCGCGGCGCCTGGACGCGGCCCGCATCAGCCACGCCTCGCTCGACCTGGAGCCGGTCACCGGCGACATCGACGGCTACGCGCAGCTGGTCCAGCATACGGTCGAGGCGCTGTGCCGGCAGAGCGGCGCCCCGCGCGTGACCGTGGTCGCGCACAGCATGGGCGGACTGGTGGCGCGCGCCTGGATGCGCGCCTACGGCACGGCGCTGGTGGCGCGCGTGATCACGCTCGGCAGCCCGCACCACGGCACCAGCCTGGCCGCCTTCGGCCTCGGGATCAACGCGGCGCAGATGCGGCGCGCCAGCGCCTGGCTGCAGGCGCTGGAAGCCGGCGAAAACGCCGCCACGCGTGCGCTGATCACCTCGATCTACACCCACCACGACAACATCATCGCCCCGCAGACCTCCAGCGAGCTGGAAGGCGCGCGCAACCTGGCCTTCGGAGGCGTCGGCCACGTGGCCCTGGGACGCAATCCGCGCGTGCTCGACGCGGTCATGGACGAGGTGTCGCGGCCATAAGAACCACGCCTTCCGGACTACATCGCATGAGGCCGCCGTCATGTTACAGTGACATCATTGCAGTAAACCGGAGCGTTCCGTGGCCCGTATCCTCATCATCGAAGATAATCCAGCGAACATCGAGCTGATGTCTTTCCTGCTCAGCGCCTATGGCCACACGCCGCTGACCGCCCCTGACGGGGCACGCGGCGTCGCGGCGGCCCGCAGCGAGCGCCCCGACCTGGTGGCCTGCGACGTCAACCTGCCCGGCATGGACGGCTTCGCGGTGCTGGCCGCGCTCAAGGCCGAGCCGGAGCTGGCCGGGGTGCCGGTGCTGGCGGTGACCGCGCTGGCGATGGCGGGCGACCGCGAACACGTGCTGGCGGCCGGCTTCGACGGCTACATCAGCAAGCCGATCGAACCGGAGAGCTTCGTGGCCGAGCTGGAGGCCTTCCTCCCGCCGTCCGCGCCACCCCAACGCAGCGTGCTGCTGGTCGATGACGACGGCTTCATGCTGGGCGTGCTGGCCGACATGCTGTCCGGGCAGGACTACCGGGTGCTCAGTGCCGCTTCCGGCGCGGACGCGCTGGCCCTGCTGGCGCGCGAGCCGGTCGAGGTGATCGTGTGCGACCAGTCGATGCCGGGCATGAGCGGCACCGAACTGCTGGCCGAAGCGGCGCGGCGGCAGCCGGACACGGTGCGCCTGATGCTGAGCGGCCAGACCGACCTGGCCGAGATCGAAGCCGCGGTGGCCGCGGGCGTGGCCGACGCCCATTACGCCAAGCCGGTGGCGGCGGGCGAACTGCGCGCTTATCTCGAAGAGGCATTCCGCTTGCATGCGCGGCGCGCCCGCGTTTAGAACCTCGCTTCTAGCGGGCGGCACTACAATGCCCGCATTGCATGCAGCGAGAGGCACTCCATGACCAAGAAACTTTCAGCGCCGGACGACGACGAGGCCCTCGCCCAGGCGGTCCGCGCGTCCGCCAAGCAGATCTGGCAGGCGGGCCTGGGCGCCTTCGCCAAGGCCCAGAAGGAGGGCGGCACGTCCTTCACGCGCCTGGTGCGCGACGGCAGCGAACTGCAGCGCTATGCGCGCGAGGTCGAAGACGCCACCGACACCGTGGGCCGCTCCGCCGAGCGGGCCAAGCGCCGCGGCACCAATTCCTGGAACCAGCTGGAGCAGGTATTCGAGGAGCGCGTGGCGCGCGCCCTGGCGCGCATCGGCGCGCCCGTGGCCGCCGACGTCGAGGCCCTGCAGGGCCGCGTGGCCGAGCTGGAGGCCCAGGTGGCCGAGCTGGCGCGGCGCCTGCCGCCCGCCGGCGAGAGCGCCGGCTGAGCAAAAACGCAACAGAAGTGGAGGCCGGAAAGATTCTACGAACGACCGTTCGATGTTATGCTTTCGGGAACACACTTACACCTCGCTTACATGCAACAGAAAGCTCCGCGCCGTACCCGCGAACGCATCCTCGAGCTGTCGCTCAGGCTGTTCAACGAATTCGGCGAGCCGAACATCACGACCACGGTCATTGCCGAGGAGATGAACATCTCTCCGGGCAATCTGTACTACCATTTCCGCAACAAGGACGACATCGTCAATTCGATCTTCGTCCAGTTCGAGGCGGAGATCGAACGCATCCTCACGGTGCCTGCCGGACGCCGCTCCAACATGGAGGACGTGTGGCTCTACCTGCACCTGATGTTCGAGCTGATCTGGCGCTACCGCTTCTTCTACCGCGACCTGAACGACCTGCTGTCGCGTAACCGCAAGCTGGAACTGCACTTCAAGGCCATCCTGGCGCACAAGATCAAGGTGGCGCGCCAGCTGTGCGAGGACTTGCGCAGCGAAGGCTCGCTGGAGGCCTCGGACCAGCAGATCGGCGCGATGGCGACCAACATGGTGGTGGTGGCGACCTACTGGCTGTCCTACGAATACGTGCGCAACCCGCGCAAGTACAGCGAGCAGCAGGCGATCGCCGACGCCCTGGCGCGCGGCTGCTACCAGGTGCTGTCCATGGTCGGCCCCTACCTGCGCGGCGACACCCGCCTGCTGTTCGAGAAGCTGTCCGAGGAATACCTCAAGAAGCTGTCCGCCGAGGCGCGCCCCGGCGCCGAATTCGTGTAGTCTTACGCCCCATGAAAACCATCGCCGTCTATTGCGGCGCCTCGCACGGCGCCAATCCCCTGTATGCCGAGGCGGCGCGCGAGCGCGCGCGCGCCCTGGTGGAGCACAACATCGGCCTGGTCTACGGCGGCGGCAAGGTCGGCCTCATGGGCGTGATCGCCGACGAGGTGCTGCGCCTGGGCGGCGAAGCCACCGGCGTGATCCCCAAGGCCCTGGTCGAGCGCGAAGTGGGCCATGCCGGGCTGACGCGGCTGTTCGTGGTGAAGGACATGCACGAGCGCAAGGCCATGATGTCCGACCTGTCGGAAGGCTTCATCGCCATGCCGGGCGGGATGGGGACCCTGGAAGAGCTGTTCGAGATGGTGACCTGGGCGCAGCTGGGCATTCACGCCAAGCCGGTGGGACTGCTGAATACGAAGGGCTTTTATGACGGGCTGAAAGCCTTCGTGCGGCACCAGCGCGAGGAAGGATTCGTCAAGCCGGAGCACGAGGGGCTGATGCTGATCGAGGAAGATCCGGTGGCCCTGATCAGGCGCCTGCGCGCGGTGGCGGTGCCGGCCGCGGGCGAGGATGTGGAAGGCGAGATTTTGCGCGGGTGAAGTGCCTGCGCCACCGCAAACCAGTAACCTGAAAACCGTCGTACGCGCCACTGGCGCGTACGACGGTCTTACTGCCAGCAATACTGTTACGCCACCTCGATCCGATCCCGCCCAGCTTCCTTGGCCCGATACAAGGCCTTGTCCGCCCGATTGATCGCATCCGCAAACGCTTCCCCATCGCGCCGCTCCGTCAGCCCGGCCGAGAAGCTGATCCGCCTTTCCTGCTCCAGCCCGTCCACCCGCATCGCATGCACGCGTTCCGCCATGCGTTCGAGCACCATGCGCGCATCCTGCGGGCTCGCATCCGGCAGCAGCAGCAGGAATTCCTCGCCGCCCCAGCGCGCCAGCACGTCGTGGCTGCGCAGGGCCGCGCGCGCGGTGGCGGCGAAGGCGCGCAGCACCGCGTCGCCGGCCGCGTGGCCGTAGCGGTCGTTGACCTGCTTGAAGAAGTCGATGTCCAGCAGCGCCACGCAGGTGCCCGCGCCGCGCGGGCCGCGCCGCTCCTCGGCGGCCAGCACCTCGTTCATGTGGCGCCGGTTGGCCAGCGAAGTGAGTTCGTCCATCGTGGCCAGCTGGCGGATGGTGTCGAGCGCCAGCTCGAGCTCCTTCTTGCGCCGCTTCAGGCGCGCGCGCAGCTTGTGCATCTCGCCGGTCAGCACCGCGGTCGACAGCAGCGCGGCCGCCAGGTAGCCGAAGGTGATTCCCTCGACTTCTGGCGGGAAGCGCACCGGATCCTGGGCCTGCAGCCACCACATGGTGCCGCCCATGGCGGCCAGCGCGACCGCGGTCAGCACCAGGGTCTGGCGCGGCCGCAGCGCGAACATGCAGAAGGCGACCACCACCACCGTCATCGGCAGCATGGCGCCGCGCACCGGTCCGCTGATCGAATACGACCACATGCCGCAGCCGATCGCGTACAGGGCCTGGGTCACGGCCAGCACCTCGGGCTTGAGCCGCAGCGGCGCACTGAAACGGACCAGGAAATAGAAGCACAGGATGCCGCCGATGCCGAACACCTCCAGCCGGCGCATGGCGCCCACCTCGCTGAAGCCGTACAGCACCTGCCATTCCACCATGGCGATGGCGGCCAGGTAGAGCAGGGCGGTGGCGGCCCAGTATTGCAGCATGCGCCGCAGGCCGCGCTCGGAACCGGCCAGAGCGCGCCAGATGCTATTCGGGCGGGTCACGCGGCCACCGCCGCGAGCATGGCGGCGATCTGCTCGGCCGGCACCGGCCGGCTGAACAGATAGCCTTGCATTTCGTCGCAATCGTTGGCGCGCAGGAAGTCGCGCTGCTGCTCGGTTTCCACGCCTTCGGCGATGACCCGCAGGTTCAGCTTGTGGCCGAGCGAGATCACCGCCATCGCGATGGCCTGGTCGTCCTGGCTGTCCGCCAGGTCGCTGACGAAGGACTTGTCGATCTTGAGGCGGCTGATCGGGAAGGATTTCAGGGCCGACAGGCTCGAATAGCCGGTGCCGAAGTCGTCGATCGACAGCGACACGCCCATTGCCTTCAGTTCGCGCATCTTGTCGATCGAGCGGGCCAGGTCGCGCATGATCGAGCTCTCGGTGACCTCGACTTCCAGCGCATCCGCCGCCAGGCCGGTGTCGCGCAGCGCGCTTTCGATGCGCTCGACCAGGCGCTTTTCCTCGAACTGGCGGGCCGAGACGTTGACCGAGACGCTCACGGGCGGCAGGCCGGCGGCGCGCCATGCCTGCACCTGGCGGCAGGCGGTGCGCACCACCCATTCGCCGATCTGGACGATCAGGCCGCTTTCTTCTGCCAGGCAGATGAAGCGCTGCGGCGGGATCATGCCGTGTTCCGGATGGTGCCAGCGGATCAGGGCCTCGACCCCGAACAGGCGGCCGGTCCGGAGGTCGACCTTGGGCTGGTACAGCAGCTGGAACTGGCAGGGGCCGTTCGCCGCGCAGGTATCGACGCAGCTCTCCAATGCTGAGCGCAGGCCTTCGAGCAGCACCAGCTTCTCCTCGACGCTGGCGTTCATCTCGCTGGCGTAGAACTGCACGTTGTTGTTGCCCATGTCCTTGGCGCGGTACATGGCGGCATCGGCATTCATCATCAGGGTGTTGGTGTCGGCGCCGTCGCGCGGGTAGAAGGCCACGCCGATGCTCGAGCTGACCTGGACTTCCTGGCCCTCGACCAGCACCGGCTCGGTGACGGCCTGGCGCACCTTTTCCAGCAGCGGGGTGATGGCCATCGGGTCGCCCGACAGCTCGGGCAGCAGGATCACGAATTCGTCGCCGCCGAAGCGCGCCAGGGTGTCGGTGCGGCGCAGGCAGCGGCCCATGCGCGCGCCCACTACCTTGAGCAGTTCGTCGCCGGCGTTGTGGCCCAGGCCGTCGTTGATCAGCTTGAAGCCGTCCAGGTCGATGAAGGCCAGGCCGACCGCGCTGCCCTTGCGCTCGGCGTCGCGGATCGCCTGTCCCAGGCGGTCGCGCAGCAGGCTGCGGTTGGGCAGGCCGGTGAGGTCGTCGTGGTGGGCCAGGTGGCGGATGCGCTGCTCGGTCAGCTTGCGCTCGGTGATGTCGCTGACGATCGCCACCACGCCGCCTTCGACCGGCACTACCTGGCGGTACAGCCAGCGGTCCGGCACCGGCAAGGCGTGCGCCTGCCATTCGGCTTCGCGCGGGACGCCGTCCAGGGCCACCGCCGCCAGGTCCTCGAAAATGCTGGCGCCGAGCGAGGCCGGCAGCAGCACCGACATGCGCTGGCCCGCCATCTGGGCCTTGCTCAGGCCAGTCAGCTGCTCGGCGCGGCCGTTGGTGGTTTCGATGATGAAGTCGGTCACGCTGTTGCCCGGCCCAAGAATGGCGCGCAGCACGAAGAAGGCGTCCAGGCTGCCCTCGGAGGCGGCGGCATAGGTCTGCTGCGCGCGGCGTTCGCGGCGGCGCGCCTTGGCCAGCTGCCAGGACCAGGCGCTGACCAGGGTGACCACGCCGAGCAGGAGGGCGCTGCCGGCGCCCGCGCCCAGCAGCCAGGCGCGGCGCTGCTGCTCGAACCGGGCCATCTGCTCGTCCTGCGACAGGCCGACCACGGCCACCAGCGGGAAGCCGCTCAGCGGGCGGGTGCTGGTGTAGCGCAGCTCCTTGTCCACGCCGATATCGCGCAGCGCGACCGTGTCGGCGGCGCCGGGAACGAAACGCTGGCCCCAGGAGACGCTTTCGCCGATTCGCAGCGCGCGCACGGCGCCGTCGCGGCCGGCCAGGCCGAGCAGGCCGCGGTCGCCCTGGCGCGAACGCTCGTAGGAACTGGTGAAGTAGGACGGATCGACCGCCACCATGGCGACGCCGGCGAAGCGGCCGGCGGCGTCGTTGATGCGGCGCGTGAAATGCAGGTGCGGCTCGGCGCCGCCCGTGGTCTCGCTGACGTAGGGCGTGTCGTGCGGCGTGTTGCGGTGGAAGGGGAGCCAGGGCGCGTCCGGCAGGTCGCGCTTGCCGAACGGCGGGTTGCTGGCCTGGACATGGCCGTCGGCGTCCATGATCGCGACCTGGAACACCAGGCCGGGCGGCAGCAGGCCCTGGGCCGCCAGGGCCGGCAGGGCGCCGGTCGCGCCGTTCTGCTCCACCGCGTACTTGAGCACGCGCAGGGTCTGGTCGATGCCGCTCAGGCTGCGCGCCATCTGGGCTTCGTAGGTGTCGACCAGCTCGCGCGTGGCGTCGAGCGCGGCCTCCTGCGCGGCGCGGCGCTCGGACTCGATCACGTGCAGGGTGGCGAACCACAGCGCGCCCACCAGCACCAGGGCGAACAGCGGCAGCGACACATAGGTCTCGAGCCCGATGCCGAGCCAGCGCGTCAGCCGCGAGCGGCGGGCGCGGGCCGGGCGTGAGGGCAGGGCGGATCGGGCGATCGAGTTCATGTCAGCGCAGCACCATGATCGGGCGCACGCTCGCGTCGACGGCGCTGCGCTCGATGTAGCCGATCATCGACGGATTGTCCGCCACCATGCGCTTGACCGCGACATTGTCGGGCGCTTCGCGCGGCGGCTGGCCGCGGCCGGTGAAGACCATCTTCGACCAGTGGGCCTTGAGCAGGGCCGGGGTCTTGCCCGCGACTTGCTGGTAGAACTGGTTGCGCTCCTGCGAACCGATGCGCTGGTCGAGGGCGACGGCCTCGGCGCCGTCCGGGAAGCGTCCCGACTGGCCAAGGAAGATGGCGGCGATCTGGTCGTTGTTCAGCGCCGGCGCCGGATTGCGCGCCGAGACGATGACGACCAGCTCGGCCGAGGCATTGGCCCCGGCGCCGAAGCTGAGCGCCAGGGCACCGAGGAGGTGACGGAGTCGGAATCCCATGCTGCTCCTCAGAATACGAAGTCCAGCGCCACGCTCGTCACGTGGGTGGCCTCGCCGGAGCGGAACGCCGGCTGCGTGTTGGAGAAGAAGCCGCGGGTGCCGTCCTCGGGGCGCACGCGTTCGTACTGGGCCTTGAGGGCCATGTTCGGCGCCACGTCCCAGCGCACGCCGGTGCTCCAGGTGGTCTGGGCCGCCATCGAGAACAAGTAGGCGTTCAGGCCGGCGTTGAGCGCGCTGGCGGTGGCGGCCGCGCGCGGCGGCAGGCCGGCCAGCGGCAGGCCGGGATCGGTGGCCGAGGTCTCGGCGCGAGCGCGCGCATAGCCGGCGTAGGGGGTGAAGGCGCCGAAGCGCATCCCGGCGCCCACGTACAGCGCGCTCATGTCGCCGAGCAGGGAGTGGGTGCGGGTGCGGCCGCCTTCGGCGGTGACGAACCAGTCGCCCGGGTCGTAGCTCGCGCCTGCGCTCAGGAGCTGGATGCGCTTGTCGACGATTTCGTAGCGGCGCGCGAGCACGTCGCCTTGCGGGCCGAAGGCGCGCAGGGCGGTGAACAGGCCCTTGCCGATGTCGGTGGTCAGGCTGGCGGTGCCGGCCGAGATGCGGCCGCTGAACGCGCCTTGTTCGATACTGTGCGACAGGCCGGCGATGCCGGAGGCCTGCAGGCGCAGTTCGTTGTACAGGTTGAGGTCGATGTGGCCATAGAAGGCCTGGGTGGTGTTGCGCAAGCCGCCGCGGTTCCAGCGCCAGGTGAGGTCGACGCCGTCACTGCCGCTCAGCGGCTGGCCGCCGTAGACTTCGACCGGGGTACGCACCCAGGGCACGATATAGCCGACCTTGCGGTAGTCCGCCGCCAGGAAAATCGGCAGCGCGATGCGGCCCGCGCGCACGGCGAGATCCGGGGTGACCTGGTACTTGACGTTGGCCCATTCCACCAGCGGGCGGTAGCTGCCGTCGAGGCGCTGTTCGCTCACCACCTGCAGCACGGCCGACCAGCGGCCATAGGACGCGTCGAGCTGGGCGCCGAAGCGCGTGTCGACGTCCGGGCTCCAGGACTCCGAGTGGCCGGCGCCGTGCGCCTTCAGGGGCGAGGTCGTGAAGTCGGCGTGCGGGTTGCTGGAGTGGACGGCGCCGACCGTCCCGAAACCGGACAGTTTCCAGTTGAAGGCGGACGAGTCGGCGGCTTGCGCCTGGGCGGACATGCCCCATGCAAGCATGGCGGTGCCGAGCACGGCAGGGAGCAGCTTGCCGGTTGTGAGTTGCTGATACATGCTGATGTCGGATGGGCGGCCCCGGCAGCCAGAATGATCCGGGAGGAACGATGCGAATGCTTCAGTTCGGTCAAACTTTACCCGCCGCGCGTAAGTAAGTCGAGAACTTTACGCGGGGCAATTGGCTATTCTGACAATGATTGTTGTTTGACGGCAACGTGTCGGACAGGGGGCGGAGGCGGGCGCCGGATGACGCTCTCACGCGGCCCATAAACGCTCGCCCGACAGGTCGAGCCAGGTCAGGTAGAGGCGCAGGTCGAACTCGAGCTGGTGGTAGGCCGGTTCCATCCAGCAGCACAGCTTGTAGAAGGCCTTGTCGTGCTCCTTCTCCTTCAGGTGGGCCAGTTCGTGGACGGCGATCATGCGCAGGAAGGGCAGGGGCGCGTCGCGGAACACGGCGCCGATGCGGATCTCGTGCTTGGCCTTGAGGCGGCTGCCCTGGACGCGCGAGATCGCCGTGTGCAGGCCGAGGGCGTGCTGGATCACCTGGATCTTGCTGTCGTAAGCGACCTTGGAGACGGGGTCGGCCTGGCGCAGGTAGGTGTCCTTCAGTTCCTGCACATAGGCATACAGCGCCTTGTCGGTGCGGATGCCGTGGGCCTCGGGGTAGCGCTGGAGCAGGACGTCGCCGAGCTTGTTCTGGCCGATGAGCTGGCTGACCTGGGCGCGCAATGGTTCCGGGTAGGCGGTGAGGTATTTCAGGGTCTGCATAGAGGCGAGAATGTAGCACAGGCCACGCTGCCACGAGGCAGGCAATATGGCAGCGCTACAACAAAGGCCTTCGTCGCGAAGGCGTCGCAAGGTGGCGCAATGCGGTACGGTCACCCGCGTGCATCGGCCAAGGCGGGCCCGGCGTCAAACCGCCGCCGGGTGGCGGCGGGTCGGGTTGGATGCTCAGCCTTCTTTCTCGCCCTGACGGTTGCCCTTGGCGGCAGCAGCGGCTGCCCGCTGTGCCGACTGGCGGCTTTCACCGCCCTTGCGGCCGATATCGGCCATGTGGGCGCGGTTGCGGCTGACTGCTTCGCCGCCTTTCTGCCCGGCGCGGCGCGCTTCCTCCGAATCGAATTCGTGCGCCGTGCCTTTCTGGTGAGCGGCCTGGCCGCCCTTGCTTGCTATTTCGCGCTGCTGGTTCTGGTCCATTGCTGCGAACCCGCGCTTGGCGGGCTGGCCGCTTTTCTGCACATTGCCCGGACTGGCCGCGCCCTTGCTACCGCTTTCCTTGCTAGTCGCCATGTCGATCTCCTTGTGCCCTTGATGCGGTCTGTGTGGGTACTCCGAGCGCTTTATGGCTGCGCTCGTGCGTTTAGAGAGGAGGGGCTGGCGTTAGTTCCGTCCGCTGCGGTCTTCAGCGCGGCCCGGTATCGCCGGGCGGCTGGCCCGGATGGGAGAACCCGCTCGCCGCCTCTCGTACAGCCTGTGCCGGCTGCATCTGCTGCATCTGCGTGTTGGCCAGCACATTGAACAGCTCCTGCTGATAGCTGCGGAAATGCTCGCCGGCCGGCTGCAGCCGGTGCACGGCGGTGGCGCTCATCTGGAAGGGATCGGTGCAGGCGGCCAGTTCGCGGCCGGTGTCGATCGCATCGTCGATGGCCTGGCGCGCCATCTGGAGATTCAGGGCGCTGAGGCGCTCGAACAGGTCGCAGTTGCGCTGCGAGAGCTGAGCCAGGAGCCCGACCTGGGCGTCGAACTGGGAGCGCAGGGCGGGATTGGCGTTGGGAATATCGGGGAAAGGGAACATGGTCGCTCCATCGAA
This sequence comes from Massilia sp. AB1, assembly GCF_018119385.1. NCBI lineage: Bacteria > Pseudomonadati > Pseudomonadota > Betaproteobacteria > Burkholderiales > Oxalobacteraceae > Massilia > Massilia sp. AB1. The sequence continues at coordinate 17,100 of NZ_JAGKSG010000064.1, forward strand.
ACCTGCCGTTGCCGGGACCAGTAAGACCCGGTGCGGCGAAGGAAGTTCGTGGGCGGGCCCGCCCACCCCTTATGCGTCGGCGACCTTGAGCACCAGCTTGCCCAGGTTGCGTCCTTCGAACAGCATCAGCAGCGCCTCCGGGAATTTTTCAAAACCTTCGGCCACGTACTCGACGCTTTTCAGACGGCCCTCCTGCAGCATGCGCGCCATCTGCTGCACTGCTTCAGCATAGCGCGCCGCATAGTCGAATACAACCATTCCTTCCATGCGCGCCCGGTTCACCAGCAGCGACAGGTAGTTGGACGGCCCCTTGACCTGGGCGGTGGCGTTGTACTGCGAAATCGCCCCGCAGATGACGATGCGCGCCTTCATGTTGATGCGGGTAAGCACGGCGTCCAGGATGTCGCCGCCGACGTTGTCGAAGTAGACGTCCACGCCTTGCGGGCAATGCTCCTTGAGCGCGGCGTGCACCGGGCCGGCCTTGTAGTCGATGCAGGCGTCGAAGCCGAGCTGCTCGACCACGAAGCGGCATTTGTCCTCGCCGCCGGCGATGCCGACCGCGCGGCAGCCCATTTGTTTGGCGAGCTGGCCGACCGTCATCCCGACCGCGCCGGCGGCGCCCGACACCACCACCGTCTCGCCGGGCTTGGGCTGGCCGATTTCGTGCAGGCCGAACCAGGCCGTCATGCCCGGCATGCCCAGGGTGTTGAGCCAGGCGGTCGGAGCGGCGATGCGCGGATCGATCTTGACGAAGGCGGCCGTCTTGTCGTCGGCCGCGCCCGACCAGTAGCGCTGCACGCCGGTGCCGCCGGCCACGTAGTCGCCCACGGCGAAGCGCGGCGAACGCGACGCCACCACGACGCCCAGCCCGCCGGCCCGCATGACCTCGCCGATCGCTACCGGGCGGATATAGGATTTGCCTTCGTTCATCCAGCCGCGCATGGCCGGGTCGAGCGACAGGTAGAGCACCTTGACGACGATGCCGTCTTCCGGCGGCTCGCCCACGGCTTCCTCGTGGAACTGCCAGTTGTCGCGGCTGGGCAGGCCGACCGGGCGGGAGGCCAGGCGGAACTGCTGGTTCGGCGGAAATGCGTTGGTCATATTTGCGGTCTCCATGATGATATTGGCAACAAGACTATACCGCCTGCGGCGTGGCGCGTGCGACAATAGCGGGTTCCGAATTCCAGCAAAATCCATCCATGGCTCTCAAAGCGACCATCTACAAGGCTGACCTGTCGATTGCCGACATGGACCGCCACTATTACGGCGACCACGGCCTGACCATCGCGCGCCATCCGTCCGAGACGGACGAGCGCATGATGATCCGCGTGCTCGCCTTCGCCATCCACGCCGACCCGGCGCTGGGCTTCACCAAGGGCCTGTTCGACGTCGACGAACCCGACCTGTGGCAGAAGGACCTGACCGGCGCCATCGACCTGTGGATCGACATCGGCCAGCCCGACGAAAAGCGCATCCTGAAGGCCTGCAGCCGCGCGGAGCGGGTGTTCGTGTACAGCTACAGCGCCACCAGCAACATCTGGTTCAAGGGCATCGCCAACAAGATCGACCGCGCCAGGAAGGTCACGGTCGTGAACATCCCGGCCGAGACCAGCGCCCAGCTGGAAAAGCTGGCCAAGCGCTCGATGCAGCTGCAGTGCACGATCCAGGACGGCCAGATCTGGCTGACCGACGGCGTCGAGACGGTGCTGGTCGAGCGGGAGGTCCTGTTCGGCGGCAGCTGAGCATTGTTCGCGGCGCTATAATCGGGTTCTCCGTTTTGGATTGACGATCATGATTTCTCGCATTCTTGCCCGCTTCTCCGCCATATTCGGCGCCGCCTTGTTGTCCACCTCCGCATATGCACAGGTGAGCGTCACGGATCCCTGGATCCGCGCCACGGTGCCGGTGCAGAAGAGCACCGGGGCCTTCATGCAGGTGCAGTCGGCCGCGCCCGTGCGCCTGGTCGAGGTGCGCACCGAGGTCGCCGGCCGCGCCGAGCTGCACGAAATGGCCATGGATGGGCAGGTGATGCGCATGCGGCGCGTGGACGGCATCGACCTGCCGGCCGGGAAACCGGTGAACCTGGCGACCGGCGGGTATCACGTGATGCTGTTCGACCTGAAGCGGCAGCTGAAGGAAGGGGAGAACGTGGAACTGACCTTGGTGGTGCAGGATGCGGCCAGGAAGCGGCAGGAGCTGAAGGTGGCGGTGCCGGTGAAACCGTTGACGTATTCGGTGCACGCGGGGCATTGACACAGTGCTGGCAAACTTGGGTCCCGGCCTTCGCCGGGAAGACGTGCTGAGGGCGCAGGCTACAAAATCGTCATTGGAACGCTAGCCTTGAAACCGTCGTCCCCGCGAAGGCCGGGACCCAAGTTACACGCGGCATATGCATGCCG
>NZ_JAGKSG010000065.1:0-18892 GCF_018119385.1 Massilia sp. AB1
GCGCGATTCCAATCACCTCCGCTGAAACCGTCATTCCCGCCATTGGCGGCAATGACTCCCTGCGAAGGCGGGGATCCAAGTTTACCCAGCAAAGAGATAACTCACACCCCCTGCGGATTCACCCTCTCGATCTTCGAATGCAGCTTGTTCAGCCCCGAGAGATACGCCTTGGCCGACGCCACGATGATGTCCGGATCCGCCCCCACCCCATTCACGATCCGTCCCGAGTGCGCAAGCCGGATGGTGACTTCCCCTTGGGACGCCGGCCCATTGCTGATCGCATTGATCGAAAATAGCACCTGCTCCGCCCCGCTCCCCACCACGCTCTCGATGGCCTTGATGGTCGCATCCACCGGCCCGTCGCCCGAGCCCTCGGCCGCCACTTCTTTCCCGTCCATCGAGAACACGATCCGCGCATGCGGCAGCTCGCCCGTCTCGGAGCGCTGCGACAGCGACACGAAACGATAGAGCTCCCCGCCCTGCGCCCGGTCCTCGTCCGACACCAGCGCCATGATGTCCTCGTCGAAGATGTCGGCCTTGCGGTCCGCCAGCTCCTTGAAGCGCGCGAAGGCCGCGTTGACCTCGGCCTCGGAGTCCAGCGCGATCCCCAGCTCCTGCAGCCGCGCCTTGAAGGCGTTGCGGCCCGACAGCTTGCCCAGCACGATCTTGTTGGCCGTCCAGCCCACGTCTTCGGCGCGCATGATCTCGTAGGTCTCGCGCGCTTTCAAAATCCCGTCCTGGTGGATGCCCGAGGCATGCGCAAAGGCGTTCGCGCCCACCACCGCCTTGTTCGGCTGGACCGCGAAGCCGGTGATCTGCGACACCATCTTCGAGGCCGGCACGATCTGGGTCGTGTCCACGCCGACCGCCAGGTGGTAGTAGTCGTGCCGCGTGCGCAGCGCCATCACCACTTCCTCGAGCGAGGTGTTCCCTGCCCGCTCGCCCAGCCCGTTGATCGTGCATTCGATCTGGCGCGCGCCACCGATCACTACGCCCGCCAGCGAGTTGGCCACCGCCAGCCCGAGGTCGTTGTGGCAGTGGACCGACCATACCGCCTTGCTTGAGTTCGGCACGCGCTCGCGCAGGCGGCGGATACGCTCGCCGAACTGCTCGGGCACGGCGTAGCCGACCGTGTCGGGGAAGTTGATGGTGGTGGCGCCCTCGGCGATCACGGCTTCCAGCACGCGGCACAGGAAGTCCTCTTCCGAACGGCTGCCGTCCTCGGGCGAGAATTCGATGTCGTCGGTGTGCTTGCGGGCGAAGCGGATGGCCAGCCTGGCCTGCTCCAGCACCTGCTCGGGCTCCATGCGCAGCTTCATCTGCATGTGCAGGGGCGAGGTGGCGATGAAGGTGTGGATGCGCTTGCGCGCGGCGGGTTCGAGCGCCTCGGCGGCGCGGGCGATGTCGCGGTCGTTGGCGCGCGAGAGCGAGCAGATGGTCGATTCGCGCACCGCGGCGGAGATGGCCCGGATGGCCTCGAAGTCGCCGGGCGAGGCGGCCGCGAAGCCGGCCTCGATGACGTCGACCCGCAGCCGTTCGAGCTGGCGCGCGATGCGCACCTTCTCGTCCTTCGTCATCGAAGCGCCCGGCGACTGCTCGCCGTCGCGCAGGGTGGTGTCGAATATGATCAGGCGATTCGGATCAGGCATGGTGGGGCTCCAGTCAACGTGGGTGAATGTCGCGGCGCCCCGGCTGTCCTCAGCGCCGTACTTCCTCGTCGTGCTCGTCGTCGTCGGTCGGGATGATGCTGACCGGCTTGCCCTTGGCGCGGCGCATGACGAACACGACGTAGCCGGACAGGCCGTAAATCACGAAGATCGGCCACAGCACCTTGGGCGGATCGATGGCCAGCAGCGCCAGCGCCAGCGCGATCAGGAAGACCACGATGAAAGGCACCGACTTGCGGAAGTTCACATCCTTGAAGCTGTAGAACGGCACGTTCGACACCATGGTCAGGCCCGCGAACACGGCGATGGCCCAGCTCACCCAGTCCACCTGGCGCGAGCTGACGTTGATGTCGGGGTCGGTCATCATCATGATGAAGCCGACCACCAGCGCCGCGGCGGCCGGGCTGGGCAAGCCCTGGAAGAAGCGCTTGTCGACCACCTGGATGTTGGTGTTGAAGCGCGCCAGGCGCAGCGCGGCGCCGGCGCAGTAGATGAAGGCGGCGATCCAGCCCAGCTTGCCCAGGCCGCGCAGCGACCATTCGTAAATCACGAGCGCGGGCGCGGCGCCGAAGGACACCATGTCGGACAGCGAATCGTACTGGGCGCCGAACTCGGACTGGGTATTGGTCAGGCGCGCGATGCGGCCGTCCAGCGCATCCAGGATCATGGCGATGAACACCGCCCAGCAGGCGTGCTCGAAGCGCTGGTTCATGGCCATGACGATGGCGTAGAAACCGCAGAACAGCGCGCCGGTGGTGAAGGCATTGGGCAGCAGGTAGATGCCGCGGCCCCGCTCGCCGGGCTGGCGGTCTTCGGCGCGGCGGCCGAAACGCTTCAGGCGGGAAAAACGCGGTGCTTTCGGCACGGCTCCTGGTGTTCTTCTTCTTGGAAAGGTTGGCATAAGGAATTTTTGTTCAAGTGGTTCGCCAAACGGCAGTTCTCCGCATTATAGAGGCGGAGAACCATACTTAGCGAACCGTTACGCTTGGCAAAAGCGTTACTTGAACTTTACCTTGCCTACCAGGCGCATCTGCAGGGTGGTTTCGCCCGGCTCGAAGCTCGGTTCCGGCATCGCATCGGCCATCTCGCGCTTGGCGCTCATGCGCGCCATCATCGGCGCAGCCGCCATGTCGCCCTGCCCGCCGGCGTAGTTGCCCGAGCCTTCGAAGTCGACGGTTTCCAGCACGGCGTCGGCGGGCTTGCGGCCCATGGCGTTGGCGATCGACACGATGCGCTCGTTCAGGTTTTTATAGGTGGCGGCGATACGCTGGTCGTCCAGGCGCTTCTCGGTGGCCGGCGCCAGGCCGAACTGGACGCCGTTGATGGCCAGCACTTTTTGCGCGCTGGCGGCAGTCCTGGGTAGGCTCTCCAGGCTGGTCGTCTTCATTTCCAGGTACTGGCCCACGCGCCAGGCGACCGGGACCGGCGGCTTGGCGGCGGCATCGACCGGGCGCGGCGGCTGCACGTTTTCCGGATAGATCGGGTAGGTGAAGTAGCCCATGGTCTTGAACTCAGCGCGCGGATCGGCCTTGCGCAGGATCTCGGTGCCCTCCTTCATCTTGCGGTTCACGCGCTCGGCGGCCTTGGCCTTGTCCTTGTCGTGCTCCTCGACGCTGAAGGTAACGATGGCCTGGTCGTTGGCATGCCTGACTTCGCCGAAGGCGGGCACGATCACCATGGCGCCGGCCGTCGACACCGCGGCGGCCGATGGCGCCGGGGCCTGGGCATAGGCCTGGGTGGCGAACAGCAAGGCGATCAACAGGGTTGGTTTGGCGAGGGACATGGCTTTTTCTCCTGAAACTGGGACAGCAACGTGCTGTCATCGCCGCCACGATACCGCTTTTCGCAGGCGTACATAGTTTCTGTAATGGAAAGTTGCAATTAATTGCATATGGTGACGATTCAGGTAAGCTGGACTTCCCGCACTGCCGACGAATTCGACATGACTGTGACCGTAAGCTTCATCGACGCCACGCCTGAGTACCGCGATGCGATGGCCGCCCTGTTCCGCGAGGTGTGCCGTGCCGGCGATACCCTGCCCTTCACCGAAGACACACCGGACGCGGTGTTCGACGCCATGTGGCTGTCGCCGGGCGTGCAGACCCTGCTTGCGCTACGCGACGGCGAGCTGGTCGGCATGTACAAGCTGAACCCGAATCTATCCGGGCGTGCCTCGCATGTCGGCAGCGCCACCTACCTGGTGCGCGCCGATATGCAGGGACAAGGCATCGGCAACGCTATGCTGCGCGATTCGCTGGCCCGTGCGAGCGCCGCGGGTTTCCGTTCCATGCAGTTCAATTTCGTGGTGTCGACCAACCGTCCCGCCGTTGCGCTCTATGAAAAGCACGGCTTCCGCATCGTGGGCACCTTGCCGGAAGCCTTCCTGCACAGCCGGCTCGGCTATGTGGATGCGTACGTGATGTCGCGCGCGATCCAGGCGCCCCAGCCCTGAACGAAGGAGTTCACCGCCTGCCTGCGCTTGGTTGTGCAAAACCCGGCAAGGACCGGAAATAGTCGACCGCAAACTCGATGAACAGCCTGGCCCGCAAGGGCTGGTACTGGCGCGAGGGATACAGCAGGTGCAGTTCCTGGGGCCGGGCCGACCACTCCGCCAACACGCGCACCAGTTCGCCGCTATCCAGCAGGTCGCGCACCAGCCACTCCGGGCACAGGCCAATGCCGCTCCCGAGCACCAGAGCTTCGCGGATGGCCAGTGCATTGTTCACCCGGTAGCGGCTGGAGGTCGGCACGCGCGCCTCCTCCCCGTCGCGGAGCAGGTCGAGCGCCGCACCCGGTGTCCAGGCGAAGCGCACGAAGTCATGCTCTTCCAGGTCGCCGGGCACCGCCGGCGCGCCACGCCGCGCCAGATAGGCAGGAGAAGCCACCAGCATGCGCGGCGTGCTGGCGAGGTGGCGGCCGATGGCGTCAGGCGGCAGCGTGCCGCCGAGCCGGAAGGCGATGTCGACGCCCTCTTCCACCAGGTCGGCGAAGCGGTCGTTCAGGATCAGTTCGATGTCGATGCGCGGATGCGCCGCCAGGAACTGCTGGACCATCGCATTGATCCGGTACTGGCCGAGCCCCACGGGGGCATTGATGCGCAATAGCCCGGACGCCTGCCCGCCCATTCCCTGGACCTCGCCCACCGCCGCATCGAACTGCTCGACCAGCAACTTGGCGTCGCGGTAGAAGCGCTGGCCCTGCTCGGTCGGCGCCAGGCCGCGCGTGCTGCGTTCGAACAGGCGCACGGCCAGTTGCTGCTCCAGTTGCGCCAGCTGTTTGCTGACGGTGGGCTGGGTCGTGCCGAACTCGCGCGCCGCCGCCGACAGGCTGCCCAGCTCGACGGTCCGCACGAAAGTCCGCATCGCCCGAAGTGTGTCCATCGCTACCTCATTCTAATTTGGAATAAGTACTCTTCAATTCTACCGCCTTCATTGAAGGATTCGAATGAACTATCGTGGAATCACTTCATTCAGAGGAGAACACGATGGCAGCACATCCTGGATCGATCGCGGCCCTGGGCCTGGCGTTAAGCCTTGGCGGCAATGCGCTGGCGGCGGACAGCCGTCCCTGGCTCAGCTCATGGTATGCGGCCCCTCAGCCAGCCTGGGACAGCAGTTTCGTGCTGCCCATGAACGTGCCCGCGCAGCTCGAGCAACAGACGGTGCGCGAAACCGTTCGCATCAGCGCCGGCGGCAACCGGATCAGGCTGGTCTTTTCCAACCGCTACGGGCACGAGGCTTTGCGGCTCGGCAGCGTCCGGGTAGCGCCCGAAGGCGACGCGGGCCGGGCACACGCGCTCACCTTCTCCGGCAAGAGCGAGGCCATGATCCCTGCGGGCGCCGCGCTGACCAGCGACCCGGTCGCGCTCAAGGTCCTTCCCCTGCAGCGCCTGGCGGTGACGAGCCATCTGCCCTCGCCCACCCGCGTCACGGGTTTTCATTGGGGCGGCCAGCAGACCTTCGAGCTCGCGCCCGGGACGGCGGGTTCGGCGGGCATCCGCGCCGGCGGCAGGTTGTTCCTGAGCGCCGTGCTGGTCGAGGCGGCGCCGGGCGGCCGCACGGTCGTCGCGCTCGGGGATTCGATCACGGACGGGAACGGATCGACCCCGGACATGGATCGCCGCTGGCCCGACTTCCTGGCGCAGCGCCTGGCGCCGCACGGCATCGCGGTCGCCAACGCCGGCATCTCGGGCGGGCGCCTGCTGAAGGACGGCATGGGACAAAGCGCGCTGGCGCGCTTCGAACAGGACGTCCTGAGCCAGCCCGGCGTCTCGGATGTCATCGTCCTGCTCGGGATTAACGACATCGGCTGGCCGGGCAGTCCGTTCGCGCCGAAGGAAGGCCCGGTCACCCTGGACCAGCTCACCGCCGGCTTCCGCCAGCTGGTCGCGGCGGCCCACGCCCGGGGAGTGCGCATCGCGGCCGGCACCCTGCCCCCTTTCGAAGGCGCGCTCGAGGGCACGCCCTTCGCGGGACACTACAGCGCGCAGAAGGAAGAGATGCGCCAGCAGTTGAACTACTGGATACGCACTGTCGGCGCGTTCGACACGGTCATCGACTTCGACGCGGTCTTGCGCGACCCACGCAGGCCGCGGCGCATGCGGGCGGAATTCGATTCCGGCGACCACCTCCATCCGGGCGACGCCGGCTACCGCGCGATGGCAGAAGCCGTCGACCTCGCCCCCATCCTGAAGGAGGCGGCACGATGAACACGACCCTCTTCGATGCCTTCAGCCTCGGCGCGATGACGCTGCCGAACCGGATCGTCATGCCGCCCATGACGCGCGCACGGGCGGCGCACGGCGGCGTGCCGACGCCGCTCATGGCCGAGTATTACCGCCAGCGCGCTTCGGCGGGCCTGATCATCACCGAAGGCACGCAAATCAGCCCGCAGGGACAAGGTTACGCCTGGACGCCGGGCATCCACACGCCCGAGCAGGTGCGCGGCTGGCGGGAGGTGACGGCGGCCGTGCACGAGGCGGGCGGCCGCATCTTCGCGCAGTTGTGGCATGTGGGCCGCTTGTCGCATGCCTCGCTGCAGCCGGACGGCGCGTCCCCAGTCGCGCCTTCGGCACTGGTGGCCGACGGCGTACACGTCTTCATCGATCCCGACGGGTTGGGAGCGGCCGCGGCGCAAGGCCGGAAAGTACAGCACTCGATGCCGCGCGCGCTGGAAACGCAGGAGGTAGCCGATATCGTGAGCCAGTTCGCGCAGGCGGCGAAGAACGCGCTGTCGGCGGGCTTCGACGGCGTCGAACTGCATGCCGCGAATGGCTACCTGATCAACCAGTTCATCGACTCCGGCGCCAACCACCGGTGTGACCGTTATGGCGGCTCGCTCTCCAACCGCTTGCGCTTCCTGTGCGAGGTGGCGCAGGCGGTCGCCGCCGTGGCCGGGCCGGAGCGCGTCGGCGTGCGCTTTTCGCCCCTGACCAGCGCCCAGGGGACGGTCGACGTTACGCCTCAAGCAACTTACCTGGCGGCCGCGAGGCTGATGGACAGGATAGGCCTGGCCTACCTCCATATCGCGGAAGCCGACTGGGACGATGCTCCCGTGATGCCGGCCGCATTCAAGGAAGCCCTGCGCCTGGTGTATGGAGGCACGATGATCTATTCCGGGCACTACGACCTCGAGCGGGCCGGGGAAGCGATTGCGCGAGGCTGGGCCGACCTGGTCGGCTTTGGCCGGCCCTTCATCGCCAATCCCGACCTGCCGCAGCGCTTGCGCTCCGGCGCGCCGCTGCTGCCGGGCGACCCGGCCTGCTACTTTGGAGGCGATGCGCGCGGCTACGTCGACTATCCGCCGTTCGACAACAAGCCTTCCGGCTGTGCGCAGCAAGCCTTCGAAAACATGGCAACATGAGCAGCCTGGCCTGCTCTACACCGCTGCCGGATCGATCGACAAGGAGACATATGCAGGTTGAATGTATTCACTTCGACGAGGTGTTCGACGTCGCGGCCCAGCGGGGCGATTTCAGTTTCCGCAGCCAGGGCCGCGCGCAGTTTGGCGTCAACCTCCACAACCACGTGGTCCCGCGCCAGGGCGCGACTTACGCCATCGCCTTCGGCCGGCGAGGCGACTGGTCCACCGTGCTCGGCTGGCGCGACCTGGCCTCCCCGGCGGTCGGCCTGAAGCTGCCGGGCTGGTGGGCGATCTTGTCCAGCCTGGTCAACATCTTCTACGTGGCCCCGATCCTGATCGTCCTGGCCTTGCAGGTCGCCGGGACGACAGCTGCTCTGGCGGTCGCCGTGGCCGCCCTCTGCTTCATGCTGTACAGGGTGGTCTATCTGCTGCGCCGGAACCGCGCGGTGAAGCGCGCCCTGCGCAAGGCAGGGACAGCGCCATAGACCGGGCGCCGGGACCGGCCCGGTGTGCTCACGGGGCGGAGGCGCCTGCCGCCGCCCCGTGCGTCTTCAGGTAGCGCATCGCGTCGGCGTTCGCCGGATCGAGCTCCAGCACGCGGCGATAGGTCTTCACCGCCTCCTGGACCTGCCCGGTCTTGGCCTGCATCTCCGCCAGGCCGTCATGGATGAAGCCCATCTCCGGATGCAGATGGGTCCCGAGCCGGAAGACTTCCCGCGCCTGCTCCGGGCGGTCGATGCGCGCCAGCTGGGCTCCCCATCCGTAGATCTCGTTGGGACCCAGCTTGAAGGTGGCGCCGCGCCGCGTGAATTCCTCGTGGATGGAGACGGCCTTGTCGAAGCCTTCGGCGGCGAGGCGCTCGGCGAAATGCTCCAGGGTCGGCGGCGCGGATTCCTTCTTGCGGCGGATGTCGGCGGAGATCATGTGCCGCGGGGCCTTGTTCGCCGCCGGTTTGTTGTTGACGAAGGCGAGGCCTTCGGCATTCCCCTTCAGGTAGGCGTCGAGGAAGTGACGGACGTAGCGTCCCGCCCAGCTGTGCGCCAGTTCCACCTCCTCGCGCGTGTAGTCACCGAATCCGTCATCCTGGGACATCCGCACGCCGTAGGACGAGAAGTCCCCGTGCGTCATCGGCAGCAGCGACACGATGTACACGTCCGCGTACTTCATCTGGTTCATGAACGAATAGCGGAGGTCGAATTTTCTGCTGCTCAAGTCCTCGAGCGTCCGGGGACGCGCTCCCAGGTAGAGCAGCGGGACGGTGATGCGCTCCGGCGTCACATACTTGGCCGCATCCTTGCCGCCGTCGACGAACTGCGGATAGCCGCGCAGCGAGCCGTCCAGGCTGACCAGGGCCTTGATGCGCTCGTCCTTCGCCGCCGCGAGCACGTTGGCCAGGCCGCCCCAGCTGAAGCCGGCCACGGCCACCCTGCCCGTGTCGGCCTGGGGCAGCGTGGCCGCGTAGCCGATGAGGAAGGAGATGTCGGCAGCCTGCGTCTCCAGGCCTTCCAGGTCGAGCGTCATCGGGCGCGAATAGGCGCCGAGCGAGGCGCTGGACAGGACGATATAGCCCTGGCTCGCCAGGTATTCGCACAAGTCCACGTTCTCGATGGCGGACGCGGAAAAGCTCGGCGCATAGATCACGACGGGATACTTGCCGTCCTGCGCGCGCGCATCGCGCACGGCCCGCATCGGCGCCGCCACCTCGCGCAGCAAGGCCTCGCGGCGCGAACCCGCATTGCCCTCGATGCGCTCGTCGGTCAGGCGCCTGACCTGCTCGGCGCCGCGCGCGAACTCGTCCTCGGTCGCCATCGTCTCGAGATAATCGCGGTAGGCGAGCGGCTTGCCGCCCCGCGCCGCCGGATACCAGACGATGGTCTGCACCGGCCGCGCGCGCTCGCCGCGGGCCGGTTCGCCGGTGATCGCATCGATGCGCCGCTTGAAGAGCCGCGTCCGGTCGTATTGCTGGACGAATTTCACGCCGACCGCATGCGGGCCGGGCGGATTGGAAAAGCTGAAGTGGCCGGCGCCATGGGCGGCCGTGGCGACGAAGAAGATGGCGGCGAGCAGGAGGCGGGGCATCGTGGGCGTCGGGAAGTCCAAAGCCCACCAGTATAGGGAGCGCCTCGGCCCGCCATTCTCTTCAATTGTCACAGCTACCCAGAACGCATGGCCCCACGCGCAAAGAAAATGGGCGGCAACCAGACCGGTTGCCGCCCATTCAGCGTGAGAACGCGACGCTTAGTTCTTCGACTGGTCCACGAGCTTGTTCTTGGCGATCCAAGGCATCATCGCGCGCAGCTTGGCGCCGACCTCCTCGATCTGGTGCTCCGAGGTCAGGCGGCGGCGCGAGATCAGGGTCGGGGCGCCGGCCTTGTTCTCGAGGATGAAGCTCTTCGCGTATTCGCCGGTCTGGATGTCCTTCAGGCACTGCTTCATCGCTTCCTTGGTCTGCGCGGTCACGACGCGCGGGCCGGTGACGTACTCGCCGTATTCCGCGTTGTTCGAGATCGAGTAGTTCATGTTGGCGATGCCGCCTTCGTAGATCAGGTCGACGATCAGCTTCAGCTCGTGCAGGCACTCGAAGTAGGCCATCTCCGGCGCGTAGCCCGCTTCCACCAGGGTCTCGAAGCCGGCCTTGATCAGTTCCACGGTGCCGCCGCACAGCACGGCCTGCTCGCCGAACAGGTCGGTCTCGGTCTCTTCGCGGAAGTTGGTCTCGATGATGCCGGCGCGGCCGCCGCCGTTGGCCATGGCGTAGGACAGCGCGATGTCGCGGGCCGAACCCGACTTGTCCTGGTAGACGGCGACCAGGTGCGGCACGCCGCCACCCTGGCGGTAGGTGCCGCGAACGGTGTGGCCCGGGGCCTTCGGCGCAACCATGATCACGTCGAGGTCGGCGCGCGGCACCACCTGTCCATAATGCACGTTGAAGCCGTGGGCGAAGGCCAGCACGGCGCCCTGCTTGGCGTTCGGCTCGATGTTTTCCTTGTAGACCTGAGCGATGTTCTCGTCCGGCAGCAGGACCATGATGACGTCGGCGCTCTTGACCGCTTCATCGACCTCGGCGACCTTCAGGCCGGCCTGCTCGACCTTGTTCCAGGAAGCGCCGCCGCGGCGCAGCCCCACGGTGACATTGACGCCCGATTCGCTCAGGTTCTGTGCGTGCGCATGACCTTGCGAGCCGTAGCCGATGATGGCGACATTCTTGCCTTTGATGAGGGAGAGGTCGCAGTCTTTGTCGTAGAAAACTTTCATGTTCGTTCCTAATTTTTAAGTGGGGCTGTTTATACTTTGAGGATGCGCTCGCCGCGGCCGATGCCGGAGCCGCCGGTACGGACGGTCTCGAGGATGGATGCGCGGTCGATGGCGTCGATGAAGGCGTCGAGCTTGCTCTTGGCGCCGGTCAGTTCGATCGTGTACGTCTTTTCGGTGACGTCGATGATGCGGCCGCGGAAGATGTCCGCCGTGCGCTTCATCTCTTCACGTTCCTTGCCGACGGCGCGCACCTTGATCAGCATGAGCTCGCGCTCGATGTGCTGGCCTTCGGTCAGGTCGACCACCTTCACCACCTCGATCAGGCGGTTCAGGTGCTTGGTGATCTGCTCGATGATGTCGTCCGAGCCCGAGGTGACGATCGTCATGCGGGACAGGGTCGCATCTTCGGTCGGCGCCACGGTCAGGGTTTCGATGTTGTAGCCGCGTGCGGAAAACAGCCCGACCACGCGCGACAGGGCGCCGGCTTCGTTCTCGAGGAGGACGGAAATGATGTGTCGCATTACAGGTCCTCCGAGCCGAGCAGCATTTCATTCAGGCCTTTGCCCGCCTTGACCATCGGCCAGACGTTCTCGCTCTGGTCGGTGATGAAGTTCATGAACACCAGGCGGTCCTTCATGGCGAAGGCTTCGCGCAGCGAGCCCTCGACGTCGCCCGGCTTCTCGATGCGCATGCCGACGTGGCCATAGGCCTCGGCCAGCTTCTCGAAGTCCGGCAGCGAATCCATGTAGGACTCGGAATAGCGCGAGCCGTAGTCGATCTGCTGCCACTGGCGCACCATGCCCAGGAAGCGGTTGTTCAGGAGGATGATCTTCGGCGTCAGGTGGTACTGCTTGCAGGTCGCCAGCTCCTGGATGCACATCTGGATCGAGCCCTCGCCCGTCACGCAGGCGACGGTGGCGCCCGGGTTGGCCATCTGCACGCCCATGGCGTACGGCAGGCCCACGCCCATGGTGCCCAGGCCGCCCGAGTTGATCCAGCGGCGCGGCTTGTCGAAGCCGTAGTACTGCGCGGCCCACATCTGGTGCTGGCCCACGTCCGAGGTGATGAAGGCGTCGCCGTCGGTCACCTTGTACAGCTGCTCGATGACGGACTGCGGCTTGATCAGCTCATCCGACTTGGCATAGCCCAGGCAGTCGCGGCCGCGCCATTCAGCGATCTGCTTCCACCATGCCTGCAACGGGATGGTGTTGGTGGACGTCGTGCTGGCGTCGAGCTGCGAGAGCAGTTCGACCAGCACGTCCTTGACGTTGCCGACGATGGGGATGTCGACCTTGACGCGCTTCGAGATCGACGAAGGGTCGATGTCGATGTGGATGATCTTGCGCGGGTTGGTCGCGAAGTGCTTGGGATTGCCGATCACGCGGTCGTCGAAGCGGGCACCGATGGCGATCAGGACGTCGCAGTTCTGCATCGCCATGTTCGCTTCGTAGGTGCCGTGCATGCCGGGCATGCCGACGAAGTGCGGGCTGGTGGAGCGCGAGGCGCCCAGGCCCATCAGCGTGTTGGTGACCGGGAAGCCGAGCTTGTCGACCAGGCGGTTCAGTTCGTTCGACGCGTTCGCCAGGATCACGCCGCCGCCGGCGTAGATCATCGGGCGCTCTGCGCCCTGCAGCAATTGCACGGCCTTGCGGATCTGGCCCGCGTGGCCCTTGTCGACCGGGCGGTACGAACGCATCTCGATCTCGCGAGGATACTCGTACACGCACTTGTGCATGCTGATGTCCTTCGGGATGTCGACCAGCACGGGGCCGGGGCGGCCGGTGCGGGCGATATAGAAGGCTTTCTTGATGGTCGAGGCCAGCTCGCGCACATCCTTGACCAGGAAGTTGTGCTTGACCACCGGGCGGGTGATGCCGACGGTGTCGCATTCCTGGAAGGCGTCCTGGCCGATCGCGTGGCTCGGCACCTGGCCGGAGATCACGACCATCGGGATCGAATCCATGTAAGCGGTGGACAGGCCGGTGACGGCATTGGTGACACCAGGACCCGAGGTCACGAGGGCGACGCCCACGGTGTTCGAGCTGCGCGAATAGGCGTCGGCGGCATGGACCGCGGCCTGTTCGTGGCGAACCAGTACGTGCTGGAATTTGTCCTGCTTGAAGATGGCGTCGTAGATGTAGAGGACTGCCCCGCCGGGATAACCGAAGACGTGCTTGACGCCCTCTTCCGCGAGACAACGCACCACTATCTCAGCGCCCGTGATGGGGACGGCTGAATCGTTACTCATGTTCATTCCTTTCAAGACCCAGAGGGAGATTGATCGGATGCCCGTTCCTAACGAAACGCGTCTCGCGCGACAGTGCTCATGCTTCCCTTCTTTCTGCGTGCACGTCGATGTTTCAGGCCACCGTAGGGTCCTTACGCACCGGCGCTGGGCGCAACTCGTTCAGCTTGAGTGTCTGTAGCGGTCGATCGCATCTCTCGCGCTTGTGGCGCGGGTTGGAGCAAACTGCCTACAAATGAAAGCGCGTCAATGATCCGGACAAGGCCTTTTGTGCCGATTCCGGTTGACTTGATGCTTCGGGGGTGCAAAGCGTATTAAGCACATTACCGCGCTGCACCATTTTGGTCAAGGAGATAATTTGAAAATCTGCTCTGCCAAACCACTACGACCTATAAGTTAGCCGATGAGCCGTCGCCCCGGCGAAGGCCGGGGCCCAAGTTCAGCGTCACGATAGCTCAACAAACTTAGGCGGAACGACGTGCAGGAGCTAGCGCTGCATGCCCCAGCGGCGGATGGTCAGACGCTCGAGCGTCTGGAAGATGGCGGCCTCGACTGCGAGGCCAATGAGGATGACGGCAGCCAGCCCGGCGAAGACCTTGTCTGTAAACAGTTCGTTGCGGCTCTGGAAGATATACCAGCCCAGCCCGCCCTGCCCCGAGGTGCTGCCAAAAACCAACTCGGCAGCAATCAGGGTGCGCCACGCGAAGGCCCAGCCGATCTTCAAGCCCGACAAAATGGACGGCAGCGCCGCGGGGATCAGGATCTGCAGCACCATGCGCAGCCCACCCAGACCATAGTTACGCCCAGCCATGCGCAAGGTCTCCGGCACCGAGCGGAAGCCCGCGCTCGCATTCAGGGTCAACGGCCACAGCACCGAGTGCACCAGCACCATCAGCAGACTGCCCTTGCCCAGCCCAAACCACAGCAGGGCCAGCGGCAGCAGCGCGATGGCCGGCAGCGGGTTGAACATCGAGGTCAGGGTATCGATCAGTTCGCGGCCCCAGCGGTAGGAGACCGCCAGCCAGGTCAGCAGGAAAGAGCCGAGCACGCCCAGCAGGAAGCCCTGGAGCAGCACCGCCAGCGACACCTTCACGTAGCCGAACAGCTCGCCCGACACCAGGCCCTCGAGGAAGGCCCTGCCCGTCTGCAGGGCGCCCGGCAGCAGCAGGTCGTTGCCGAACCAGCGCGCCAGCCCTTCCCACAGCAGGGCCAGCGCCAGCAGGATGCCCAGCTTGCGCAGCCAGCCCAGGTCGGGCAGCGCAAAAGAGGCCGCCCGGGCCACGGGACCCGGGGCGGCCAAACCAGGAGACACCCCAAGGGGTTCGAGGATATATTCCGGTCGGACCGGAGGCTCACGGAAACTGCTCATCATTGCACTGCGGTAGAGGGGTGAGAAATCGGTTCCGCGGCCTGGCCGAACAGCAAGCCATGGATGCGTTGGGCCGCCGCCTGGAATTCCTGGCTGCCGGCGCTCGACAGGCTGAACTGGTGGCTATTGAGCTCGGCGCGCACGCGCCCCGGATGGGGCGAGAGCAGCAGGATGCGGTTGCCCACCACCAGCGCTTCCTCGATCGAGTGCGTGACGAACAGCATCGTGAAGCCGATCTCTTCCCACAGCGCCTGCAGTTCTTCCTGCATGGTGCGGCGGGTCAGCGCATCGAGCGCGGCGAAAGGCTCGTCCATCAGCAGCACGGCCGGCTGCATCGCCAGCGCGCGGGCGATCGCCACCCTCGCCTTCATCCCGCCCGACAAGGTATGCGGATAGGCGTCGGCGAAGCGCGCCAGCCCCACCTTGCCCAGCCAGTGACGGGCGCGCTGGTCGGCCTCGCTGTGCCTGACGCCGCCAGCCAGCATCGGAAACATCACGTTGTCGCGCACGGTCTTCCAAGGCGGCAGCTGGTCGAACTCCTGGAACACGACGATGCGGTCCGGCCCCGGCCCGGTGACCGGCTGGCCGGCCAGGCTCAGGCTGCCCGCTTGCGGCCGGATGAAGCCGCCGGCAGCCTTGAGCAGGGTCGACTTGCCGCAGCCCGAAGGCCCCAGCAGCACGAAGCGGTCGCCGCGCCAGACCTCGAAACTCACGTCTTCGGTGGCGCGCACCGTACCATGCTCGCCCTGGTATTCCAGGGTGACATGGTCGGCACGCAGCAGCGGCTCGGACGGCACCAGGTTCAAGGGCGTCATGACTCAGCTCCCCGTTTCGAGTGCCGGATGGGCGAAGAAATAATCGCGCCAGCTGGCCGGCTTGTTCTTGATCGCGCCGACCTGGTGCAGGAACTGGGCCAGTCCCAGGGTGTTCTGCGGCGCCACCTTGAACTGCACTTTCGGATCCTTGATCACCTTTACCAGCAGCGCGCGGTCGATATTGCCCTTGTTGACGCGCAGGTAGGCGTCGGCCGCCGCCTCCGGATTGTTCGTGGCCAGCTGGGCCGCCTCGACCAGGGCGTCGATGAAGGCGCGGTAGGTCTTCGGGTTTTCCCTGACGTAGTTCTCGGTCGCGTAGAGCACCGTGGCCGAGCTTGGTCCGCCCAGCACCTGGTAGGAATCGAGCACCACGCGGGCCTTGGGATTGGCGGCCAGTTCCTGGTCCTGGAAAGGCGGGTTGCCGAAGTGGGCGTTCAGCTCGGTCTTGCCGGCGATGATGGCGGCCGCCGCGTCCGGGTGCGGCACGGTCTGGGTGATCGGATCGAGCTTCTTGTATTGGGCGGCGCCCCACTGCTTGCTGGCGGCCAGCTGCAGGATGCGGGCCTGCACCGACACCGTCACGGCCGGCAGCGCGATGCGGTCCTTGTCCGTGAAGTCGGCGATGCTCTTGACCGCCGGGTTGGTGCTCACCAGGTAATATGGGAAATTGCCGAGCGAGGCGACGGCGCGCACGTTCTGCCGCCCGCTGGTGCGGTCCCAGATCGTGAACAGCGGGCCGAGGCCGGCGCCGACCACGTCGACAGATCCGGACAGCAAGGCCTCGTTGGTGGCCGCCCCGCCCGAGAGCTTGACCCAGTCGACGTCGATATCGACGCCATGCTTCTTGCCATGCTTCTCGATCAGCTTCTGGTCCTGGGCGACGTTCAGCAACAGATAGACCACGCCGAACTGCTCGGCGATGCGGATCTTGCCTTCGGCATGGGCCAGCGAAGGCAAGGCCAGGGCCAGCGCCGCAGCAGCGGAGATGTTCTTCAATGTCATTGCGTTTCCTTGTTCAGAATGGGACGTCGCCGGCGATCGTCGTGCGGTAGAGCTTGCGGCGCAGGTGGTCGGGGCAGCCGGTGGCCAGGTGCATCAGGGAGCGGTTGTCCCAGAACACCATGTCCTGCGGCCGCCATTGGTGGCGGTAAATGAATTCGGCGCCCGTGCTGTGGGCGAACAGGGCATCCAGCAGCTCGCGGCTGTGCTCCTCGGACACGCCCAGGATGCGGGTGGTGAAATGCTCGCTGACGAACAGCGCGCGGCGACCGGTTTCGGGATGGGTGCGCACCACCGGGTGGCGCACCGGCTTCACCTCGTCGATCTGGGCCTGGGTCAGCTTGGGACGCCAGGGGTTGCGCTGCTGCAACTCCTCGTAGCGCGCCAGGTACCAGTGCTCGGCCTGCAGTCCCTCGACTTCACGCTTGAGCCAGGCCGGCAGGGTGTCCCAGGCCAGGTGCTGGTTGGCGAACAAGGTGTCGCCGCCCTCTTCCGGCAATTCCTGGGCATGCAGCATGGATCCCAGGCTGGGCGTTTCCTTGTACGACAGGTCGGAATGCCAGAAGTGGCCGGCGTCGCCCAGGCCGATCGGCTGGCCGTTCTCGACGATGTTCGAGATCACCAGCACTTCCGGATGGCCCGCCAGCTGGAACTGGCGCAGCACGTGGATCTGCAGCTCGCCGAAGCGGCGGCTGAAAGCGACCTGCTCGGCGGGCGTGATCTGCTGGTCGCGAAACACCAGCACGTGGTGGTCGAGGTGAGCGCGATGCAGGCGGCGGAAGTCGGCGTCGCTGAGCGGACGCGACAGGTCCAGGCCCAGCACTTCGGCGCCGAGCGGGCTGCCGATGAAGGGATGGATGGCGAAATCCTGGCGGGTGGAATCGAGCGGCATGAGCGTGTCAGTTGATGAGTAGTGATTTCAGAATAGCCACGCACATTTGGCCGGACAACGAATCATTTCATGTATGAACATGCATTTTTTGCAGCCTGCGCTCACCCTGGCGGGGCGTTATAGGGGCGCGGCTGTGCAATTCCGGTGCATACATGGTGGTTTTTTGCTAGGATTCGTCAGTTTTCCTTAAGGCAGAGCAAGAAAGCACTTCCCTGAACCCGCATGGCCACAGACAAAGAACTTAACGACTTCCTCGAGAATGTCGAACGGCGCGCGTTCAAGCAGGCGGTGTATGCGGTGCGCAAGGACGAATCGGCGCTGGATATCGTCCAGGACGCCATGATCAAGCTGGCCGAAAAATACGGCGACAAGCCGGTCAACGAACTGCCGATGCTGTTCCAGCGCATCCTGCAGACCACGATCCTCGATTACTTCCGCCGCGAAAAGGTGCGCAACACCTGGGTCAGCCTCTTCTCCGGCTTCTCCGGCAAGGATGGGGACGATGACGAATTTGATATACTTGCTTCGTATGAAGCCGAGGAAGGATCGGCCGCCGCAGAGTCGAGCGCGGACCAGCTTGAGCGCGCCCAAACCTTGCGCCTGATCGAAGAAGAAGTACAAAAACTCCCGGGACGTCAACGGGAAGCCTTCCTCATGCGTTACTGGCAGGATATGGACGTGGCCGAAACGGCCGTAGCGATGGGTTGCTCGGAAGGCAGCGTAAAAACACATTGTTCCCGCGCCACCCACGCCCTCGCCGAAGCGCTCAAGGCCAAGGGAATCAAATTATGAACACCGACGACATCAACCTGGCGTACAAGATACGCCACGCGCTGAACGAACAGCTCGACGCATTGCCGGCCTCGACGACCGACCGGCTGGCGCAGGCCCGCGCGCGCGCCATGGCGCGCAAGAAGGCCGATGCGCCCCAGCCAGCCGTACGCCACGGCTGGTCCGGTTTTTCTTACCTGCTGAGCGGCCAGGCGCTGTCGCGCGTAGCCGTGGCCGTGCCGCTGCTGGCGCTGGTCATCGGCATGGGCGGCATCTATCAGCATGAACAGCAGGAGCGACTGGCCGAACTGGCCGACATCGACGCGGCCGTGCTGGCCGACGAACTGCCGCTGACCGCGTATCTCGACACCGGGTTCCCCGCCTACCTGGAGTCGCAGCAGCGCCAGCAATGACGAAAAACGCTTCGAAGCCTCGCGTTGCCCTGTTGGGAACGGCGGCGGCGGTCCTGGTGGCCGGCGCCGTCGCCTGGGTCATCGTGGACCGGGTCGGCTCCACGCCGGCACCGCCGGCTTCGGCAGCGCTGGGCGCCCCGGGCGGCAAGCCGGCGCCCAAATCCCTCGACAAGCCGCTGTGGCGCGACCTGACGCCAGCCCAGCGCACCGCGCTCGCCCCGCTGCAGGCCGAATGGGACCAGCTGGAAGGCATGCGCAAGCGCCGCTGGCTGGAACTGTCCGAGCGCTTCAGCTCCATGAGCCCGCTCGAGCAGCAGCGCGTGCACGAGCGCATGCGCCAGTGGATGAAGCTCACCCCGCAGCAGCGCAACCTGGCGCGTGAGAACTTCAACAAGACCCGCAAGCTGGCGCCGGGCGAGAAAATCGCCACCTGGGAAAGCTACAAGCAACTTCCTCCGGAACAGAAGCGCAAGCTGGCCAAGTCGGCCACCCGCAAGCCGGCCCCGGTGGCCCTGCCGGAATCGCCGACCCTGGTCATCCCGACCCCGTGTCCTCCGAACACCACGCGCCGCGGCGCCGAGTGCATCACGCCCCCGGGCGCGAA
>NZ_JAGKSG010000066.1:0-18781 GCF_018119385.1 Massilia sp. AB1
CGCCTTCGCGGGGACGACGGTTTTGGGGCTAACGAAAATCTTTTCGTGCGCGCGGGGCTAAGCTGTCACAGGGTCACAGGCTGAAACGTCTAATGCTTGTACCAACCAAATCAGCAAAGGAACCCATTCATGTCCTCCCTCCGCCTCCCCTACTACTCCCTCTCCCCCGCCGCCTACCGCGCCCTCGGCGCCGCCGAAACCGCCGTCGAAGCCTCCCCGCTCGGAAAACAGCTGGTCCGCCTGGTCTTCCTGCGCGTCTCGCAAATCAACGGCTGCGCCTTCTGCGTCGACAAGCACGCGCGCGACCTCATCAGGGATGGCGAAGACTTCCAGCGCATCAACAGCCTGACCACCTGGCGCGAAACCGGGTTCTACACGGCCCGCGAGCGCGCCGCCCTGGCCTGGGCCGAAGCGGCGACCCGCCTCGAGCACGGCGAGGTGCCCGATGGCGTATTCTTGCCCTTGAAGGAGCATTTCACCGAGCAGGAGATTTCCGACCTCGGCTTCGCGACCGCCCTGATGAATGCCTGGAACCGCATGGCGATCGGCTTCCGCCAGCCGGTGGCCCGGGCGGCATTCCCTGACTGAGACAGCAATGGACCAGCACGACGACACCCGCCAGTTCGCAGCCCTGCGCCCGCGCCTGTTCTCGGTTGCCTACCGCATGCTGGGCATCCGCGCCGACGCCGAGGACGTGGTGCAGGACGCCTGGCTGCGCTGGAGCGATCCGGCGCGCGGCCCCGTGCAATCGGGCGAAGCCTGGCTGGTCTCGGTGGTGACGCGCCTGTCCATCGACCGCCTGCGCGCGGCCAAGGTCCAGCGCGAGCATTACATCGGCGAATGGCTGCCCGAACCGCTCATCGATGTCGACGAGCGCACGCCCGAGGACGCCGCCGAGCTGGCCAGCGAGCTGTCGGTGGCGCTGATGTGGGTGCTGGAGCGCCTCGCGCCCGAGGAACGCGCCGCCTTCCTGCTGCGCCAGGCCTTCGACCAGGACTACGGCGAGCTGGCGGCGGTGCTCGGCAAGAGCGAGGCCGCGTGCCGCCAGCTGGTGCACCGCGCCAGCGAACGGGTGCGGCGGGAGACGCCGCGCTTCCAGGTCAGGAAAGATGTACACCGTCAGCTGCTCGAACGCTTCCTGCAGGCCGCCAGCCGGGGCGACCAGGCCGCGCTCAAGGGCCTGCTGGCCGACGATGTGGCCATCGTGGCCGATGGCGGCGGCAAGGTGGCGTCCTTCATGAAGATCGTGCGCGGGGCGGAGCGGATCGCCAACCTGTACAAGGCCGTCCACCTGCGCAATGCGCCGCGGCTGGCGTACAAGATGGCGCTGATCAACGGCGAGCCAGGCCTGCTGCGCTATGTCGACGGGCAGCTCGAATCGGCCCAGGCCTTCGTCACCGATGGCGAGCGCATCGTCGCGATCTACGCGATGCGCAATCCCGACAAGCTCGGCGCGATCGATGCGGCGCCCTGGAGCGCCTGAGATCAGGCAGGCCCGACGCGACTAGGCAATCTCGATCCAATAGCGACGCGCCAGCTGCCCTTCGTCGAAGGTAGTGCGCTCAAAAACGCCGCCATTCGACTCAATGGCTTTCCAGGATCCGACATTGGCGTCCTTAGAGGTGACAAGGAGGCGAGACAGCCCGATTTTCTTCGCTTCGGGAAGAGCGAGGGCCAGCATCCTGGTCGCATAAGCCTTGCGCCTTTCGCTCGGGCAGATGCCATAGCCAATGTGGCCACCAGTCTCGATGAGATTCGGGTGGTTGATATGGTGGCGAATCTGGATGGCGCCGAAAAGTTTCGAACATTCGGTATCGGCGAGAAAAAACAGGTGTGCAGGCACTTTCGCTGGATCCGATTCCGCCGGTTCGCGCTGTACGATCGAAAGAAACTCGTCGAAGTCTTTTCCCGCAAAAAGCTTACCCGGAGACGTGGGCGTTTCGACATTACGCCACGCATGACCCATGTCTTCGTAGGCAGTGCGATGTTTTTCGTTTGGAAATTCCAGGATGAGCATAGGGGTAACTGCCGACATTGATGCTCAGCCTGACAAGCCTTACACATCGCACCAAATTCGCTGACCTGATGAGTACTGCCGCGGGCGAAAGCTCACGTTCAAGATGGTTCAGTGTACGCGGCCATTGCTTTCCAAGCAACTAGCGGACTTGTCAGGTGCTCCAGTTCAAGTCCCTCAAATCAGTGCCTCCTCGAGGCCTGCTCGGCAGCCGAAGCAAGACGTACGCTTTGGATTAAGTATATTTAACAAGCGCTTCGCCATTCTCGCGTTATAGCGATGCCACTCGACCCATGGTCCCGGCCTCATGGCTAGCTCGTGCTGAGCTTTCAGGTCGCGCCGCAATGCGTCGAGCAAGGCGCTACGTTCGTGACTCAGCAGGGAATAGTTGTGGAATACCATTACTGGTCCTTTCAACGTCAGTGAAGGCACTACGGCTGATCCGATGAAACAGTGCTCCCTGGCCGTAGGCTTAAATCATGTACGGCACGCGCTTGCGTGAGCGCTGGCGTCTTCTGCATCAATGGCTACGCGGGAGGCAGGAGTAGCCAGGCACTCCCGCCCAACATCCTTCACGCTTTTGCAAGTGGCTTCATCCGGAAGCTGATTCCCATCCGATTAATCGCATTCATTGCTGCAATCACAAGCGTCAGTTCGACCAGGTTCTTTTCTCCAAACGTAGACATCGCTGCGGCATATGCATCGTCGGAAGCGTGGGTTTCGCTGACATGCGTTACTTCTTCCGTCCATGCCAGCGCTGCGCGTTCCTGGTCCGAAAACAGATAGGCCGCTTCCTCCCATACCGGCACCAGGACGATCTTGTCGACCGACATGCCACTCTTGATGAGGTCGCGGGTATGAATGTCGATACAGTGGGCGCAGCCGTTCAGTTGCGAGGTTCTTAAAAATACCAAATGAATTAATTCCTCCGGCAGGCTCGTGCCGGTTGTAACGTAATGATGAAGTGCACCGACGGCTTTAGCACCTTCAGCGGACACCTGGAACCAGTTTGGGCGTTTCATGAAATCTTCCTTATGTAAGTTGGCGATGACGGTTAGCGGCACCGCTGCTTGTAAGACGGCCGATGCGGCGCGTTTGTGACAGTCGCACGCCGATTTACACGGGAAAGGTTTCACGTGTCCCTGGCAATCTCCCCGATGTGATGGCAATACCAGCGATAAAAGTTTCCAGAGCTGTCACAAGGGGTGAGCCCAGTCCGTCTAGGAAGCATGAAGGTATAGGGTGAAAGGCGCTGCCCGGCTACCATAGGAGAGACCATGACTGATCACGCTCGCATAAACCCGGAAGCAATATTCGACGCGCTGCGTCCGCGCCTGTTTTCGATTGCATACCGGATGCTTGGTATCCGTGCGGATGCCGAGGATGTCGTGCAGGATGCCTGGCTACGCTGGCATGACGCTTCCAAGGACCAGATCCTGTCCCCCGAGGCATGGCTGGTCACCGTGACAACCCGCCTCGCGATCGATCGCCTGCGAACGGCAAAGCTCGATCGCGAGGCTTATATCGGCTGGTGGCTACCGGAACCGCTAGTGGAACTCGACGAGAGGACACCCGAGAGTACGCTTGAACTGGCTAACGACGTTTCGGTTGCCTTCATGTGGGTCCTGGAGCGCCTGTCCGCCGAAGAACGTGCAGCTTTCCTGATGAGGCAAGTATTCGACGCCGATTACGCCGAGATCGCCGAGGTAGTGAAGAAGTCGGAGCCGGCTTGCCGACAACTCGTGCATCGTGCATCGGTGCGCGTTCAGCAGGAACGTCCGCGCTTTGACGTCCCCAAGGACAAACATCGCGAATTGCTTGGCAGGTTCATCGAAGCCGCAAGGCAGGGCAATCGCGCGGACATGCGCGCCTTGATGTCCGACGAGGTGCAGCTGGTGGCCGACGGCGGGGGCAAGGCCAAGTCATTCATGCATGTCCTGAAGGGCGCAGGGCGGGTGGCAGGCGTATTCTGGACACTCGAGCTCAAGTATCCCATGCAGGTTTCTTACAAGACTGCCCTGGTGAATGGCGAGCCAGGCTTGCTGCGCTATGTGCAAGGAAAGCTGGAATCCGTACAGTCGTTTATCGTCGATAAGGAACGGATCGTGGCAGTCTTTATCATGCGTAATCCGGAAAAGCTGGCGTCGGTCCCCCAGGCGCTTTGATCCGGATCAGTGCTTGCCCAAGGGCTGCTCGGCCGCCGCCGCAAGAGACGGTTCCTGCTCCGGCGCCAGGAACCGGGTCGACGGCCGGCCATCGGCGTTGTGCTGCACGATGCGCAGCGGCCGCCCCTGTGCGTCGAGCCACACCTGGCCGATGCCGGCGCCGTTCCAGACGCGCTCGCCATGCTGGCGCCGGTCGGGCAGGTGCGGCGTGAAGACGAGATCGCGGCGCTTGGTGAACCAGTTCAGCGGCGAGCGCGGAGAATACAGCCAGCGATTGAGACGATCGAGCCAGTCGAGCAGACGGCGCGGGAATTCGTTCTTGATCCCGCTGCTGGTGATCTGCCAGATATGCGGCGGCCGGTCCGAGTCGCGCAGCTCGACGTCGTAGGCGAACGAGTAGTGCACATCGCCCGACAGGACCACGTAATTGCCCGGGGTGCGCGAATGGCTGAAGATATTCAGCATGCTGCCGGCCGCGCCGCGATGCGCCATCCAGTTCTCGGCGTCGACGCTCAGGGCCAGTCCCGCAAAGGTGGCGATCCTTTGCACCACCTCGATCAGCTTGACCCCGAACATGGGCGTGGGCGAGACGATGACGGCTTCCGTTTCGTCCAGCAGCTCGTGCTGCAGCTCGGTCAGCGCTTCCCAATCCATCAGGCCGGACGGATGGCCGGGCCGGTACCGGTTGCGCCAGCGCCGGGTACGGGTATCGAGCACGATGACCGTGGGCTTGGTCCGCACGACGTAACCCCACTGGCGGAAAGACAGCAGGCGCTTGACCAGCGCGTCCTGCGCCGGCGCGTCCAGCCGGCCGTCCGGAGCGGCGGTGTCGGCCAGCGCCGCCAGCCCGTCCAGCGCCGTCCCGAACATCTCCGGACGGTTGCCCCAGCCCTGGCACAGCATATAGGCGACCAGCGCATTGCCCACGATGCGGCGCGCGAACGGATGCCCGTAGACGGTGGACTCCCACTTGGCCGAAAGGTTCCAGTCGTCGGAGATGTCGTGGTCGTCAAAAATCATCAAGGTCTGCACGTGCGCCAGCAGCCGTGCCGCCTGCGGCAGGTCGCGGCGGAAGCCCGCCAGCGCCCCTGACTCGCGCCGCCAGCGGCCCGCATACCTGGACGCAAGCGCGGGCGGCGGCGCATCCGCAACCAGCTGCCATGGCACGGGCGACCAGACCAGCAGGTACATGGCCATCACCTCGGCCAGGGTCACCAGGTGGTTGTGCGCATTGGCCGTGGTGAAGATCGGCTTTTCGCTGCCGCCGAAAAAGCGCTCGCGCAGCGCCCGGTTGGACTTGAACGCAGGCAGCAGCTCTTCGCGCCGGTAGTAACTGGCCGCATGGCGGTACAGCGCCTCGCTGTCGGCGACCACCGCGCCTTCCAGGCATTCGCCATACAGGCCCAGGCGCCGGATCAGCGCGTGGATCGCCGCCAGCATCGGCCCTGCCACATCGTCGGCATACACCTGGTCGCCGCACAGCATGAGCATGGCGGGCCGCTCGTCGGCCCGTTCGATGTGCTCGGCCAGCAAGGCGTCGGCGCGCGCCAGGCCATCGGGCGCGGGATGATGCGGCTTGCGGCAGGAGCCGAACAGGATATTGTCGCTGCGGCTGCGCAGCACCATGTTCGGCCGCACCGTGCCCGCATGCAGCAGGTGCGGCGCCCAGTGCGCGATGCCGGCCTCGCTGCCATCGCCCCGGGTGATGAGCAGGTCGTACTCGATGATCGTGTCTTGCGGCAGCGGCTCGGGCAACGCGACATCGATCAGGTGCACGCAGGCGTGGCGGCCGACGCGGATCACCCGGCAGCGGCGCGTGTCCAGGGGAAAGCGCCGGGGCGCGCCTTCCCTGGGCGCCAGCACCAGGGTCAGGTCGAGCGGTGCACTGCCGACCAGCCATAGCACCAGGCGGTCCGGCTCGAGGCGGCGCAGGAGTGGACCGGCAAGGACGGGCGGCAGGCCTTCGGAAACAGGAGTCGGGAACAATCGGTGCACTACGCTGGTTGAAAGAACGGATCAGTGTAGCAGACACGCCGGACCGCCCGGGCATGTACCGAGCCTATAAGCGCGGCTCATCCGTGCGATGACCGGCAGGCCCTTCAGACACGCCGCACATGCTGACCTACTTAACGGCAGGCATTGGCATTGCCGCAACTCGACATGGAAATAGCTCAATGGTTTTAACAAAGAGTCGTTGCGATCTTGCGACCACAAAGCGTAGCATCGTCATGGCGGTCAGAACACTTGGCGACTACAGACTCGCGCAAGAGCGCTGGTAACTGGCTGAAACAGCTAGCGCCATGTTTGTCAGATCTTGATGGAAGGGACCGTTATGAGCAAGAGAAGAGACTTCCTTCGGGTTGCCTCCGGCGTGGGCGTCTCCGCATGCGCGGCAGCCATGCTGCCGCGGTTCGCACTGGCCCAAAGCGGACGCAGCACGAATGTGCATTACATCGATCCAACTGCCGCCGGTCCAGGCGACGGAACGCTTGCCAACCCGTTCCGCTCATGGACCAGCGTTACCTGGCTGCCCGGCCATACCTACCTGCAGAAACGGGGCACCACGTATTCGGGCGTGTTCCGGGTGTCGGCGAGCGGCACCGCGTCGCAGCGCATCACCATCGGCGCCTACTATCGATCCAATGGCGGCGACGATGCCTCGCAGCCGAAACCGGTCATTCTCCTGCCCGGGGCGCCCACCCTGCCGGCCAGCGGCGCCTCGGTCGCGGTGTACAAGCAGGAGCGCGATTTCGTCACCTACCGGAACCTGGACATCCGGAATCCTTCCTTCCCGGAAGACAGCGACGTGGCGATCATCTGGCTGGGCAATGACTGTATTTTCGAAAGTAACAACGTGACGTCGAATTGCGGCGGCGTGTATGTCTTCGAAAAGAACCGTGTGACCATCTCCAACTGCGTGTTCGACGTCATCAGCAACGGGCCCACACATGGCAACCAGGGAATACTGGTCGCCGCGAACGGCAATATCGACGACATCCGCCTGCTCACTAATACGCTCCGCCACCGCGGCGGCGGCACGGCGGCATCGCACGGCATTCGCTGTGAAACCTACGTCAACACCGCTTTCCTCACGCGCCTTGTGATTCGCGGGAACCGCGTGTCTCCGCCAGCCGGCGTCGATTACAGCCCGAACCGCGGAGCGATCGGCATTTTCCTCGTCCGCGGGGAAGCTGCCACGCTGGACAAGAATACCGTGACCGGGATGTTGAGCGGCATCTTCATCAACAGTGGCGATCGCAGCTACGTGGGCAACAATAACTGCAGCAAGAATATGAATTTCGGCATTCATATCACCGGCCGCGCCAAGTCTTACATCATCGAGCGCAACACCTGCAATTTCAACGGCGGGGCATTGAGCAGCACCTATTACGGCCGGGGCATCGAGCTGTCGTCGGCGGCCGGACAGGACGCCGTCTCCGGGCATACGATCCGCTACAACACCTGCAGGTTCAACTTGAACTACGGCGGCCCGCGGGACAATGGCTCGGAAGGCGTCGGCATCGGTGTGGACGATGGCGCCTGCAAGTGTTCGGTTTACGGCAACATTGTCTCGAACAATGAAGGGAACGGCATCCAGGTCTATGGCGGCGGCGACAAGGCCAAATGGCCCGACACGGGCGGCCACACGATCGATTCCAACAAGATGGATTCGAACTGTAGTTTTTCGGTCATGAGCCGGCGCACCGGAGGGAAGACACCCAGCCCGTTCCAGGCGCACATCTCGCTGACCTACGTCTACGGCAGCCCCACTGTGGTTTCCAACAACACCTTCTCGGGAAGCACTTCCATGAAGGTCTACACCGACGGCACGGACGAGAACATCACTGTCAAGTGAGGGGCGTGCCAGGCCCCTGGTAGAGTTTGCCGGCCGCATTCCTCAACCCGGCATCCGGCAGGAAGCGGTCCGCGATCACGAGGACCGCATTCAGATTGTTCCTGAGCTTTTCCAGTTCGACCTCGCCCGGAGCGATGGCGGTCTGCAGCAGGTGGATGGCCATGTCGGCCAGGAGCAGGCGCTGCTTGTCCAGCCAGGCAGCGCCATCGTTCGGGCCGGCGGGGTGGGCGTGATAGTTTTCCTCGACGGCGCCATGGATGTCCCAGCCCATCCTTACCAGTTGGTTTCTCTTGTGGTCGTTCATTGTTTGTCTCGAATGTGTTCAAAAGCCGGGTGTCCGGACAAGCTGGCATACAGGAAGTCGGTGAAGCTGCGGATCCGGTTGACCCGCCGCAGGTCCGGATGGGTGAGGATCCAGACCTCGGTGTCCAGCGCCGGATCGGGCGGGGCCAGCCGCACCAGCCCGGGCTTGCCGTCGGCGAGCAGGTCCAGCAGCATACCCATTCCCATCCCCGCCTCCACGGCGCTTGCCATGCCCAGCAGCGAGTCCACGCTGGCCACATGCTGCTCCGCCGGCACGTGCTCGCGCAGCCAGCGCGCCTGGGCCAGGTGGGCCAGCGCCTCGTCCGGCGCCACCCAGCCGTGGGCCGCCCAGTCATCATCCCGCTTCCCTTCTTCGCGGGCGCGTTGCAGGTAGGCCTGCGAGGCATAGGGCGCAGTCTGCACGCTGCCGAGCTTGCGGCCGACCAGATTGTCCGGCGGCGTGTTGGTCGGCCGGATCGCCACGTCCGCATCGCGCCGGGTCAGGTTGAGGAAGCTGTTGGCAACCGTGAGCTGGAGCCGGATGCCGGGATGGGCCTGGCGGAAGGCGGACAAGACCGGCAGCAGCAGGCCGTGCAGCAGGGTGTCGGTGGTGGTGACGCGGATCGTTCCCTGCAGCGCGGCATCGCGGCCGCTGATGCGGCGCTCGGCCTCTTCCATGTTCTCGCCGACCGGCGCCAGCAGGGCCAGCAATTCCTCGCCCGTCGCGGTCAGCACATAGCCGCTCTGGAAACGTTCGAACAGGCGCGCGTCGAGCGCGGCCTCGAGCTTGTCGAGGCGCCGCAGGATTGTCGAATGGCTCTGGCCGAGCCGGCGTGCGGCGGCCGACAGCGATCCGGTCTCGGCAACGGTGAGGAAGTAGCGGCAGTCGTCCCAGTCCATGATTGTGCAAATGTGGTGAACAGATATGCAAAAACGTCGAATTGTTCGCCATTCTTGCACAAGCTAGGCTGTCAGGCATTGCTAACTCTTAGAACCCTGAAGGAGCCTGACATGTACACCGTTTATCTGGCCGACACGCCGAACGGCAGGAAGATCACCATCGCACTCGAAGAACTGGGGCTCGCCTACCAGCGCCGCTTCGTCGACCTGAACGCCGGCGAGCAGCGCGCCCCCGCGTTCGCGCGCCTCAGCCCGAACAACAAGATCCCGGTGCTCACCGACGAGCGGACGGGGCAGAGCCTGTTCGAGTCCTGCGCCATCCTCATCCACCTGGCCGACGCCGCAGGCAAGGCGCTGCCGGCGCACGGGCCGGAGCGGGATCTGGTGCTGCAATGGCTGTTTTTGCAGGCGGCGAGCGCGGGGCCGATGCTGGGGCAGCTGTGGTGGTTCCGGCATGCGGCGCCCGAGCCGAACCCGATGGCGCTGGAGCGCTATACGCGCGAGACGCAGCGGATCTATGGCGTGCTCGAGCGGCGGCTGAGCGACTCGCGCCACATCGCGGGCGACGGCTACACGATTGCGGATATGGCCTTCTATCCCTGGATGGAAACGCATGCGGAGCTGGGGATAGCTATCGGCGCTTATCCGGCGGTCGCGGACTGGCTGCACAGGGTCGGCGAACGGCCGGCGGTGCAGCGCGGCATGCGCAAGGCGCGGGAGGAAGCGCATGTCTAATGTCCTTGCCTGGACCTTGCTGCTGGCGGCCGGGCTGGTCGAGGTGGTCATGGCCTTCGCGCTCAAGTCGTCCGCGGGGTGGACGCGGCCGGCGCCGAGCTTGCTGGCGGTGCTGGCGGCGCTGGGCAGCATTTACCTGCTCGCCAGCGCGCTGCGCGGCTTGCCGCTGGGGATGGCGTATGCGGTGTGGACCGGGATCGGGGCGGTGGGGGTGACGCTGGCGGGGGCGGTGTTCTTTGCCGAGCAGCTGACGCTGGCGCGGCTGCTGTGCATGGGGTTGATCTTTGTGGGGATTGCGGGGTTGAAGACGCTGGGTGGGGAGTAGTTATTGGCCTGCTGGCAAACTTGGGCGGAACAATGCCAGTGGCATTGTTCCGGCCTTCGCCGGAACGACGGTTCAAAAGCAGCAGGCCGCTAATTTTGCTATCAAGACGCGCCCTTCGCACGTCATCCCGGCGAAGGCCGGGACCCAAGTTCGTCGCGCTGCCGCAAAGCCCGCATTACCCCCTCGGCGGCTTGTACTCCGGGAACATCTCCTTGAACAGGAAGTCCGTCAACTCATCCGTATCCTGCGGCCGCGCACTCAGTTTGACCACCCGCCCCAGCCGGTGCGAATCCCACTCGAAGTCCCCCGTCTTTTCCCGGCGGATCAGCTCGATCATCTTCTTGACCACCGCCGTCTCGACATCCCGCTCGCTGCCCTGCTCCACCGTCACCTGGGTCAGCCAGCGCCGCTTGAAGTTGGGATTCCAGCCGCGGAAGCGCAGGTCCATGCTGTGGAAGGTCTTGTTCGACACCGAGAAAATGCCCCCGGTCTCGTTGCGGTCGTCGCGCCCGCGGCCGTTGATGGCGGCGATGTTGGCCAGCGCCCGGGCCTCGCCGCGCGCGGCTTCGCTTTCCTCGACGGGCGCGTCGCTGCCGGTGGTCGCCCCGCGCTGCTTGCGGCGCGAAGCGATGTAGGCGGCCATGTCCATCTCAGGCGGCACCTCGGTCTTCGGCTGCGGCTGCGGCTTGGGCGGCTCTGGCTTTTCGTCGGGCAAGGTGATGGTGTCCGGCAAGCGCTGCACCTGCACCCGCTCCGGCTGCGGACGCGGCGTGGTCTTGTTCGGGGTCGGCTTGGGAACCGGCTTCGGCGCCTGCTGGCGCGGCGCGGCCTTCGGTTGTTGCATGGGGGCGACGAAGACCACGTCGGTCTCCTTGTCCGATGCCGGGCGCGCCCGCTTCTCCTGGTCTTCCGGCTTGAACAGGTAAATCGCCACCAGCAGCAGGTGCAACCCGATCGTGCCCGCCAGCGCCAGCCGGTTCGGTCCCCGGCGCCCATAGGTCAGCGTCTGGCGCGACGGCAGCGGCTGGCCGCAATGCGCGCACACATCGCTGTCTTCGTCATAGATATGGGAATGGTCACGCAAGGTCGTACGGTTTCCTGGAGCGGCGTCTATTTAGCGGCAGAGAAGCGCAGTCTAACCGTTTTGGCTGCGCGGCGCACCTGATGTGCCGCCCAGATTACCGTCGTGCAAGCTTGAAGGATGTTTCAAGATGTTTCCGGCAGCCGAATACCGGCCGGCATGGGAGTCCATGCCGGCCCTTCGCATCAATGCACGGCTTCGAGCTTGGCCAGCTGCTCGTCGGTCATGGGACCGGTACCGCTGAACCTGTCGAGGTACAGATAGATGACCGGGGTGATATAGAGCGTGATCACCTGCGAGAAGATCAGGCCGCCCACCACCGCCAGGCCGAGCGGCTGGCGCAGCTCGGCGCCGGCGCCGATGCCCAGCGCGATCGGCAGCGCGCCCATCATGGCCGCCAGGGTCGTCATCAGGATCGGACGGAAGCGCAGGATGCAGGCCTCGCGGATCGCGTCCTGGGGCTTCATCCCCTGGCTGCGCTGGGCCTCGAGCGCGAAGTCGATCATCATGATCGCGTTCTTCTTCACGATACCGATCAGCATCAGGATGCCGATCATCGCGATCAGGGTCAGGTCCATGTCGAACAGCCACAAGGTCAGCAGCGCCCCCACCGCCGCCGACGGCAGGCCGGCCAGGATCGTGAGCGGGTGGATATAGCTTTCGTACAGTACGCCCAGCAGCACATAGATGACGCCGATCGCGGCCAGGATCAGGATCAGCTGGCTCGACTGGGTGTCCTTGAACACCGCCGCGTCGCCGCCGTAGTTGGTGATGATCGAGGCCGGCAGCTTCATCTCGCGCGCCATCTCGTCGATGGCGGCGGTGGCGTCGCCCAGCGGCACGCCCGGCGCCAGGTTGAAGGCCAGGGTGATCGCCTGCAGCTGGCCCTGGTGGTTGACGGCCAGCGGGCCCATCGTGCGCTTGACCGTGGCGAAGCTGGACAGCTTGACCAGGTCGCCGTTGTTCGAGCGCACCGAGACGCGCGACAGCGCTTCGTCGTAGTAGCGGTCCGAGGCCGCCGCTTCCAGGATCACGTAGTAGCTGGCCGCAGTCGAGTAGATGGTCGAGACCTGGCGCTCGCCGAAGGAGGCGTACAGCACGGTGCGCACGTCGGCCATTTCCACGCCCAGCAGCGCCGCCTTGTCGCGGTCGATGTCGATGGTGGCCTGCAGCGCCTTGTTCTGCGAATCGCTGGTGACGTCGCGGAAGCGCTGGTCGGCGCGCATGCGCTCCAGGAACTTCTCGGCCCAGCCGCCGATCTCGCCGCCCGACACGCTCTGCAGCGTGTACTGGTAGCGGCTCTTGCTCTGGCGGCCGCCCAGCTGCAGGTTCTGCACCGGGGCCATGAAGACCTGCACGCCGGCCACCTGGCGCGTGGCCTTGCGCAGCTCGTCGACCACGATCGGCATCGGCGGCCGCTCGCTGCGCGGCTTGAGCACCAGGAACATGCGGCCGGTGTTGCCGCCGCCGGTGAAGGAAGTCGTGTCTTGCACGTAAGGGCTGGTGCGCATGATATCGACCACCTTGCCCTGCAGTTCCGCCAGCTTGGCCGAGGAGGTGTCTTCCGAGGCCTCGACGGTCACGCGGATCTGGCCGATGTCTTCCTCGGGGAAGAAGCCTTTCGGCATGGTCATGTAGAGCACGGCGGTCAGCACGAAGGTGCCCAGCGCCAGCATCAGCACCAGGAAGCGGTGGCGCAGCGCCATGTCGAGGGTGCGGCCGTAGGCGTCGCGCACGTTGACGAACATGGCTTCGAAGCGGCGGCCGACCCAGGACATCTCGTGCGGCTGGACGTGGCCGCCGCCCTTGAGCAGGCGCGAGCACAGCATCGGCACCAGGGTCAGCGACACCGCCGCCGAGACCAGCACCGCGAGGCCGACGATCACGGCGAATTCGCGGAACAGCAGGCCGATCACGCCCGGCATGAAGAAGATCGGGATGAACACCGCCACCAGCGAGATCGAGATCGAGACGATGGTGAAGCCCATCTCGCGCGCGCCGACCAGGGCCGCCTGCATCGGCTTCTTGCCCATCTCCATGTGGCGCACGATGTTTTCCAGCACGACGATGGCGTCGTCGACCACCAGGCCGACCGCGAGCGTGATGCCGAGCAGAGAAATATTGTCCAGGCTATAGCCGAAGGCATACAACAGCGACAGCGCGCCCAGCAGCGAGATCGGCACCGTCACTGCCGGGATGAAGGTCGCGGCCAGGCGGTGCAGGAACAGGAAGATGACCAGGATCACCAGCACCACGGTGCCGGCCAGGGTCAGGTTGACGTCGTGGATCGCTTCGCGGATCGAGGTCGAGCGGTCGTTGACCAGGTGCAGCTGAATCGAGGCCGGCAACTGCTGCTCGAAGCGCGGAATCAGGGCGCGCACCGCGTCCACCACCTGCACCGTGTTGGCGTTGGGCTGGCGCTGCACCATCAGCGAGATCGAGCGCTCGCCGTTGAGGCTGCCCATCGCCTTGACGGACTGGTAGCTGTCCTCGACCTGGGCGACGTCGCGCAGGCGCACCGGCAGGCCGTCGCGGGTGGCGACGATCAGCCCGGCGAAGTCGGCCGCGCGCATCAGCTGGCCGCCGCCCTGGATGGTCAGGGTCTGGGACGGACCGTCGAGGATGCCCAGCGGGGTGTTGGAGTTGGCCGCGCGCAGGGCCGCCGCCAGCTCGTCCATCGAGATATTGCGCGCGTTCATCAAGTCGGACTTGGCGCGCACCCGCACGGCGAAGCGCTTCTGGCCGTTGATCGACACTTGCGACACGCCCGCGACGGTCGAGATCGCCGGCGAGATCAGGTTTTCCGCGTAATCGTTCAGCTGCGACAAGTCCATCGAGGGCGAGGTCACGTGCATGAACAGGATAGGCGCATCGGCCGGGTTGACCTTGCGGTAGGACGGCAGGTCGGTCATCTCCTGGGGCAGCTGGCGCTGGGCCGCCAGCAGCGCGGCCTGGACGTCCACGGCGGCGCGGTCGACGTCGATCCTGGTGTCGAATTCCAGGGTCAGGTTGGTATTGCCCTGGGTGCTGGTCGAGGTGATCAGGTTGATGCCGGCGATGGTGGAGAACTGTTTCTCGAGCGGCAGGGCCACCGAGGACGCCATGGTTTCCGGGCTGGCGCCCGGCAGGTTGGCGTTGACGTTGATGACCGGCGTGTTATAGCTCGGCAGCGCGGCGACCGGGATGTGCAGGTAGGCCAGCACGCCGACCAGCACCAGGCTGATCGACAGCAGCACCACCATCACCGGCCGGCGGATACACAGTTCGGACAGATTCATGCCTGTTCCTTCTTCGCTTTCGGGGCGGCGGCCTTGTCACCCGGCTTGCCCTGCCCCACCAGGCGGATCTTGCCGCCCGGACGCAGGTTCTGCTTGCCCTCGGTAATGACTTTTTCGTTGCCGGCCAGGCCGGCCACCGCGGCGTAGTCGCCGAAGGCGTGCAGGCGCTTGACCGGCACCTGGCGCGCCGCGTTATCCTCGCCGGCCACGTACACGAACACACCGCTGGTCGAGTTGATGATGGCGGACTGCGGGATCACGACCGCGTCCTTGAGGGTCTGCACGGTGACGCGCGCGCTCACGTACTGGCCCGGCCACAGGCTCGCGGCCGGGTTGGCGAACTCGCCTTTCACGCGGATGGTGCCGGCCTGCGGGTCGACGGCGTTGTCGATGAAGCTCAGGCGTCCGTTGACCGCCGCCGCCTCGTCGCCGGCCTTGACGCGCACTTCGACCGCGCCCTGCTTCTGCGCCGCCAGCAGCGCGCCCAGCGCCGATTCCGGCAGGGTGAAGGAGACGTTGATCGGGTCGAGCTGGGTGACGGTGGTGAGCGAGGTGCTTGGCTGCACCAGGGCGCCCGGATGCACGTCGATGGCGCCCACGCGGCCCGACATCGGCGCGCGGATCGCGGTATAGCTGGCGGCGACCTGGCTGGCGCGCGCCGCAGCGGCATTGCTCTGCACCAGGGCGCGCTGGGCTTCCACCTGGCTCTGCAGCGAGTCCATCGCGCTCTGGGCCAGGAATTTCTGGGCCACCAGTTCCTGGCTGCGCTTGTACTGGCGTTCGAGGTCGGCCAGGGTGGCGCGGTCGCGCGCCACCTGGGCCTGGGCGCGGGCGACGTTGGCGCGGTCGGCGCGGTCGTCCAGTGAGAACATCAGCTGGCCTTCCTTGACGAACTCGCCTTCCTTGATGTGCACCTGGCGGATGGTGGCGGAAGTCTGGGGATGCAGGTCGACGGTGCGCAGCGGCGTGACGGTGCCGTTGGCGCTCAGCTCCACGCCCACGTCCTGGCGCTGCGGCGCCACCACGTTGACGGTGACCGGCGGCTGGCCGCCCGGGCCGCCCTTGCCCGGACCGCCTTTGCCGTTCTCGGCATGCGCGCCGCCGCCCTGGTTCACGTACCACGCGCCAGCCAGCGCCAGCGCGACAGCTCCGGTAATCAGTCCGACATTCTTCTTTTTCATTCCTGTCCCTTGGCCACCTGCCCGGCGGCACTGTTATTTGCTAATCATCGGCGCGCGAACGCGGCAGCCCGCGGGCGCCGCATTCTCGCAAGCCTGTGTTTCAGGCTTATTTATTTGGATAGTACTCCGGCAGCATGAGGGTCACCTCGAGGCCGCCTTCCGGGTGATTCGCCAGCGCGATGCTGCCGCCGTGCTGCTCGGCGATGTTGCGCGCGATCGTCAGTCCCAGCCCGGTGCCGCCGGACTCCCGTGAACGCGAGGTCTCGACGCGGTAGAACGGGTCGAACACCCGGCCCAGCTCGGCCTGCGGAATGCCCGGCCCGCTGTCGCGGATGCGCACGCGCGCGGCGCCGTTGATGCGGTCGACGCTCACGCGCGCTTCGCGGCCATACTTGACCGCGTTGTCGATCAGGTTGCCCAGGCAGCGGCGCAGGTCCAGCGGACGGCCCAGCAGCGCCATGCCGGCGCGCCCGCTCAGTCCCACCTGCTGGCCGGCGTCGCTGGCGTCCGCGCACACCGCCTCGAGCAGCGAATCGAGATCGAGCAATTGCATGGTCTCGGTGGTGTCCATGCTACGCGCAAGTACCAGACCCTCGCGCACCATTTCCTGCATGGCGGACAGGTCGCCGATCAGGCGTTCCTGCAGCTCGGCGTCGGGCACCTTTTCCAGGCGCAGGCGCATGCGCGTCAGCGGGGTCTGCAGGTCGTGGGTGATGGCGGCCAGCATCTGGGTACGCTGGAAAATGTATTGGCGGATACGCGCCTGCATCGCATTGAAGGCGGCGCTGGCCTGGCGGATCTCGCTGGCGCCGGTGAGCGTGAGCGGGGCGCGGTTGATGTCGTGGCCCAGGTCCTGGGCCGCCTTGGCCAGCTGCTTGAGCGGGCGGGTGGTCATGCGCGCCACCGCATAGGCCAGCAAGGCAATGCTCAGCAGGAAAGGAACGATCACGGTGCGGTAGTCGGAATCGAAGCCGCCCGAGGACGGGCGCGGCGGCAGCACCGACAGGCGCAGCTCGGCGCCGTCGCGCAGGCGCACGTTGAGCAGCTCGCAGGCGCCGCGCCACTGGGCATACATCAGCCCGTACAGCACCGGCTGCTGGTTGGGCAGCTCGCACGAGGGCGGGCGGTTGGCGGCCGAGGTGATCGTGTAGCCCTGCCCCAGGCGCGTGGCCAGCGAGCGCGCGAACCAGGTGTGGGCGCCGGCCACCGGCTGGGGCGTGCCCACTTCCAGGCGCAGGCCCGGGCGGTTGGCCACCGACAGATAGACCATGCGCGCCGAGGCCGGCACGATCTCG
Source organism: Massilia sp. AB1 (assembly GCF_018119385.1). NCBI lineage: Bacteria > Pseudomonadati > Pseudomonadota > Betaproteobacteria > Burkholderiales > Oxalobacteraceae > Massilia > Massilia sp. AB1. Next base: position 17,134 of record NZ_JAGKSG010000066.1, read on the forward strand.
GTCGCCATCACCAGCTGTTCGGCGCGTTCGAGCAGGTGCTGGTCGCGCTGCTGTTCGAACTGGCGCAGGCGCTCGTGGTCGGCGGCAAGCTGGGTCAGTGCGGCCGAGATCACCATGCCCAGCAGCAGCGTGACGAACACGCGGCCGGTCATCGAGCCGAGGAAAGCTTTCACGCTGCCGGCTCCACCGTCACCTGCCCGGCCAGCACATAGCCGCCGTTGCGGACGGTCTTGATGATCTGTGGCATGCGCGCGTCTTCGCCCAGCTTCTGGCGCAGGCGGCTGATCTGGATGTCGATCGAGCGGTCGAAGGGGTCGGCGTCGCGGCCCTGGGTCAGGTTGAGCAGCTGGTCGCGGTTGAGCACGCGGTTCGGGTGTTCCAGGAACACGCGCAGCAGGCGGAATTCCGCGCCCGACAGCATGATGACCACGCCCTGCGGATTGACCAGGTGGCGCGCGGTCAGGTCCAGGGTCCAGCCGGAGAACTTCATCTGCTGCACGTTCTCGGACGGCGAATTGGACGGCATGGCGTGCGAGCGGCGCAGTACGCTGCGGATGCGCGCCAGCAGCTCGCGCGGCTCGAAGGGTTTGGGCAGGTAGTCGTCGGCGCCCATTTCGAGGCCGAGGATGCGGTCGAGCGGCTCGTTGCGGGCCGTTAGCATGATGACCGGCAGGGTCGAGGTGGCGCGCAGCTTGCGGCACAGGGTCAGGCCGTCGTCGCCGGGCATGTTCAGGTCGAGCACGATCAGGTCGGGACGCGCTTCGTCGAGCGACTTCCACATGCCGGTGCCGTCGGCGGCCGCCAGCGTGCGGTAGCCGTTCGATTCGAGGTAATCGGCCAGCAGGCTGCGGATGTCGCGGTCGTCGTCGACAATCAAAATCGTAGAGGGATTATCCATAACCGCAATTATCCGCATCTATGGCAAGCCTGGACAGCCGTTTTGTATCGGTATGTATAAGCCGAGACCGGCGAAACATATTGATACAAAGTACGAGACAGGGGAAATCCCGCGGTTACAAGTTTTGGCGAAGATGGGTCCTGTGCAGCGAGCAGTTCAGATGCACATCCCAACTGAACTCACCTGAAGGAAACGCAATGAACACCATCCGCAAGAACATCGTGATCGCCCTGACCGCTTTCGGCCTGGCCGGCGCCGCCCTCGGCGTGCAGGCCCAGACCCAGGCTCCCGCCCCGGCGGAAGGCCGCCATGGCCACGCCATGACCATGGAGCAGCGCCAGGCCAAGATGGCCGAATTCAAGGCCAAGCGCGCCGAGAAGCGCGCCGAGCGCCAGGCGAAGCTGCGCGACGCGCTCAAGCTGACTCCGGCACAGCAGCCGGCCTGGGACGCCTTTGTCGCCAGCATGAAGCCGGCACAGCAAGGCGACCGTGCGGCCCGTCCGGACCGCGCGCAGCTGGCCACCCTGAGCGCCCCGCAGCGCCTGCAGATGCGCATCGAGCGCCAGAAGCAGCGCACCGCCCGCATGGAAGCCCGCCTGTCGGCCCTGAACAGCTTCTACTCGGTCCTTACCCCCGAGCAGCGCAAGGTGTTCGACGAGCAGGCCAAGCAGCGCCGCGGCGGCCGTCATCATCGTGGTCATGGCGGTCATGGCATGATGCACAGCTGATCGGCTGGAGCCTGAATGGCGG